>JACQVM010000171.1 GCA_016209785.1 Candidatus Melainabacteria bacterium
CCTCAATCTTGTAACGCATCTTAAGTTCCTTGACATCCATGATGTGATGCTTTTTTTTGGCTTCACGTGCCCGCTTTTCTTGCTCGAACTTATAGCGCCCATAATCCATGATCCGAGCTACTGGCGGGCTGGCATCTGGTTGCACAAGAAAAAGGTCTAAGCCTCTTTCGCGGGCAGCAGATAAAGCTTCTCTGGTTGGCACAATCCCAAGTTGTGTACCATCGTCGTCAATCAAACGGACCTCCCGGTCCCGGATTCTTTCATTTAAAAGTGGAAGTTCCCGTTTAGCCTCGGGACGGCGGCTATCGCCTTTATTTATGGGTGTGCTCAAGCTTGCCTCAGATTTTTACCTCAACAACAGAAACTGCCGAAGGTGGGACTTGAACCCACAAGAGCTAAATGCTCACTACGCCCTGAACGTAGCGTGTTTGCCATTTCACCACTTCGGCACATTTTTACAACTTTACGATAGGCTAATTTTAACATTCAAAAATTAGCCTTTAAAACTTTGGACAACCAGCAAGTATTAACCATCAGCTGTATAAGGCAATAAAGCTATATCACGAGCTCTCTTGATTGCCATGCACAACGTACGCTGATGTGTGGCACAGTTGCCGCTTATACGGCGGGGCAATATTTTGCCACGTTCGGTAACAAACTTTTTGAGTTTGGTTGGATCTTTATAGTCAATGGAGTCAATCTTATCTGCACAGAAGCTGCAACTTTTGCGTCTACGAACAGGGGAATCTGTTAATTGCGGACGGGCCATTCAAGTACCTCCTTAAAAGGGTATCTCATCGTCGCTAGCAAAGATGGAATCCAAATCTTCAACCTGCGAGGCAGCAGAGCCTTTTTTACTACCGGCTGATTGCGCTACCTTAGCTACTGGTCTGTCAATATCCTGTTGCTGAGGTACCGGGCTCCCCAATCCAATGGCAACAGACAAATTTTCGACTGCCGATGCTTCTATCTCTGCTTCTCTACGGCGTTGCCCATCAGTTGTCGTGTAGCTGTTTATCTGCAGGCGTCCATCTACCGCCACCAGATCTCCTTTAGCTATCTGCTGCACTAAACGTTCCGCTAAATCTCGCCAGGTAATTACCTTTATGGTGTTTGTTTCAGTCGTACCATCGGGTCTAGGAGCAGAGTCAACCGCAATGGAAAACTCAGTTACTGCTACATTGCCGTTGGGTGTAAAACGTTTCTCCGGGACACGGACAACACGTCCAGTTACCACTACTTTACTTAAGCTCATGGTTCTCCTTTAGCTGGACTGAGAAACCAACTGCTGTTCGTTGCTACTTTGGTCACGAACAACAACAATTGTACGGATGATATCGTCTGATAAGGACATCATCCGTTTGATGGCAGTTATTAGTTCCGGCTTGGCTAAAAAGTTAGTCAGTACATAGTAGCCGTCACGCATTTTCTTGACTTCATAAGACAAGCGGCGACGACCTTTCTTGTCCGTTGACTCAACCGTACCACCAAGCCCTTTAATGTACTCCTCAACGGTAGCAATTACTCGGTCCACCCCTTCTTCATCCAAGGTTGGCCTGATTATGTAAAGCGTTTCGTATGCTCTAAGTATGCTATCAGTTAACACTGTTGTAACTCCCTTCTGGTCATAAGCGTCCTGCAAAGCAGGCAAGGGACAATCAATTAAAACCTATATTGAACTTCCCTAAAATAAACTTGGGCCAAATGGAAATTTTAGCACAAGTCATCCTGCGTATTTTTCACATAGCCTCACACCTTATCCGACGCTAGACTTAAGTTCCTGACAAAGGTTCTTAAATTGTTTGTGAGATGATTATTTTCTTTGGCTTACAGAAGATTGTCCTGGGGCGCTGGCTTGTCTTGTTGATCCTAGCTTGGATTACCTTAGCTGGCTTAGGCATCAAAGAAGCCCTCTGCCGGGAGCAATATCAAATTAACCACCCAGCCGCTGCCCCACCACAAAGTCCTTTTGTCCCTGACAGCAAAGTATTAGGGTATGCAAGCCAATTTACCCCTGACTTCTGGGCAACACGCCTTGGCAATCGTGTTCCAGTTGGGGCGGTGCTCACGGGCATCCTAGAAACTGAACTCTCTTCAGACAAGAGCAATGCCGGGGACACAGTTGAAATTACACTAAAAGATGACTTTGCAGTCAATGAGCAAGTAATAGTGCCAGCAAAGTCGAGGATCATTGGTAGTGTTGTTTCAGCTACTCCTGCTGCCAGACTTAAGAATGGACAGCCCGGCACCTTACAAGTAAGCCTGGCGTCGCTTGTGTTTCCTGATGGTCGCAACGTACCCTTTTATGGATTTGTTGACCATAACACCAATCACGACCCTAAAAAGGAGTCCAAGAAACGTTATTCAGGACCGGCTCTTGCTGATTATGGGCAATCTGTAAGGTCATTTTTTGGTTCGTTTACTTCTGGAGTCGGAGTCTTGCTAGCTAAAAGCAATCGCGGCCTTGATTTTCATATGGACAAAGGAGAAATATTGCCCATAAGAATTAACCGAAGCATAGTTTTGCCATCTCCAGTAGCAACTACCATGCCATCGCCTATGATGGCATCACAAAAATCAGTTCAAACAAAACCACAACAGATGCCATTGAAACCTTTGACTCCTGCAATTCCTGGAATTGTTGGAGCAGACCCGGATGAACCGCTTGTTAGCCCTAAACAATCAGAACCTAACTCTAAGCATGATCCAAACGCCATATTCAGTCACCCAATTGCACCTACTTTACCAGGGCAGGGAGATCCTTTTTAAGCGCTCCGACTGCTTCATCCTTTGCAGCCTCCGCGCGTCAAGACGCTTGGCAGCGGACGACGCCATTGGCGTCTGCTCCAGAGCATTTGCAATGCTCCTTCGCATTACCTAAATGCTCCGGTGGCTCGATTTACCTCGCCACCTTCGCAATGGCAGTCCTTGCCTAGCTTAGTATCGTCGCACTATGCTTCAGGGTGCTCGGACCTGCTTTGAGCTTGCGTAGCAGATTTGTATTCGGACAAATGTCGCCATCCTTGGTGCAAGATTAGCTGATAGGCATAAATCTGCTCTAGCCAGCGACGCTCCCCTTCCGGGAGATCCGGCCTTTCCAATCGACGCTTTAAATTGGCGGTGATTAATCTTGTCTCTTCAGTAGCTTTGCGATAGTTTCTAACAACGCTCTGGCGCTGTATGACGGTTGTGCTCTCAGTGTATTGTTGATGAACATGTTGTTCTGACTTGATAGCAACCTGTTGAGCTAAGGGGTGCTGTATAACATTTTTATGGCGCTCTGAACCACCACGGCGACGTTCTCGTCGCTTAGTCCGGTAACAATCCAGACAGTCTCTTAAACGTGGGTTCATGTGCTCAAACACCTTGCCACAGGTCTGGCAGGTTAAGGAGTGCTTAGAGCGTACGGAGGCAGTTAGCTCAGCTGTTGAGTCAGTTGTTTCTTCACTTTCAGGTCCAGCAGCCGCAGGAGCTTCCTCTTCTACCACTGCTGGCTCAGCTTCCTTAGCTACACGCCGAGTGGCTAGCTCCTTTGCCTCAGTAGCATGTATTGCCTCTGCTTGTTCCTTAACACTCCGCTCTTTGCTTTTGGCTTTAGCTGGCTTCTGTTTAGTTCGCTGTTCTTCAAGGAGCTCCATAACTTTAGGATTGGTTAGTCCTTCTTCTTTGAGCCGCCTTATCTCCTTTAGTTCTTCCATAGCCAATTTAGGCAACACCTTAACCCCGTTTTCATCGGCGCTTGTTTCAATGTTGAATTCTGCTATATAACGGCGAATGGTAACACTCGTAACATTTAGTTCTTGGGCAGCCTGGGCAATTTTTGTACCGCTGCCAGAGGTTGATTGGCGCATTTGGTTTTCCACCTAAAACTTCAAAATAGTGTTATGGCCTTCAACAACAATCAAGGCCCATGTCTAAAAGTAACCTATGCCAGGCTTGGCGAGAACGCAGTTGACATTAATTCTTAATCATGCCCATCCGATTCAGCAGACTTGGCAAGCCCAGGATTGTTAAGTAGCCCAAATGCCTCCTGCGCATGCTCATACACACGTTTGAGATGTTGCTTACTTACATGCGTATAAAGCTGTGTTGTAACAACACTTGAGTGTCCAAGGAGTTCTTGCACTAC
>JACQVM010000172.1 GCA_016209785.1 Candidatus Melainabacteria bacterium
AGTGTCTATGGAAGGAATATTCCTAAACCAAGGGCTCAAATGCACAAACTCTCTAATTTTTAGTTTTAGTATAGCTTTTAAGTAATCATCCAAATGCTCCAAAGCAACCGGAGATTCCTTTGAGACCTGATACATCAACACCCCTCACCCATCTAAAACGTCAAGAATCTTACCAGATGTTAATACTGTGTCAATAATGACAACCTGCTGGCAACCCTTGGAAGTTAGTACAAAGTTGCTCCCCTTAAAGCCCGCTCCATTTCACCAGAATTAAGGGCATAGCCTCTGGCTATTTCTGCATCTATGAAACCCTCGCGGAAAGCATTATAAATGGCTCCGTCCATGGTCTGCATACCATCAAAAGCCCCATTGCGAATAAATTCATTAAGCACCTCAACTTCACCCCGGAGAATGGCTTCTTGAATGGTCAACGTATTTACCATAATTTCGTGCACTGCCATTCTGCCACCTTCCAAAAGTGGAACTAGTTGCTGGGCAATTACTGCTTTCAGTGTGTATGCAAGCTGCATTCTGATGGCATCCTGCTCGGAGGGACTGAAAGCACCTAAAATACGCTGGATGGTTTTCGGAGCTGAGGAAGTATGCAAGGTGGAAAGCACAAGATGCCCAGTCTCGGCTGCCTTCATGGCGTAAGTCATGGTTTCGGCATCCCGCATCTCACCAATCAAAAGCACATTAGGATCAGCACGCAAGGCTGACCTTAAGGCTGTAGCAAAACTGCGGGTATGATAGCCAATCTCTCTTTGAGTTATCACTGATTTTTTCGGGCGATGAACAAACTCAATAGGGTCCTCCATGGTGTAGATGTGCATGGCCTCGCGACAATTGATGGCGTCAATCATGGAGGCCAATGTGGTGGATTTACCTGCACCTGTAACACCTGTAACTAAAACAAGTCCAGATCTTGCGTGCGTCAGTTCCTCAATCACAGACGGTAAGCCAAGTTGCTCAATAGTCGGAACTTCTAAGGGCACAATGCGCATAGCACAGCCCACGGAGTCCAGGTCCGTATAAAGGTTAATGCGAACACGAGCTCGATCAGCAAAGAGAATTGCTGTATCCAACTCAAAGTTCTCCTCAAACAATTGCTGCTGTCGCCGTGTCAACATACCTATAAGCATTGAGCGCAAGGAATCTGGCTCAAACACTGGCAGTCCTGGAACCGATCGTATCCAGCCGTCAATGCGAAAAACAGGTGCCATATTGGCCTTGAAGTGAACATCAGAAGCCTTATACTCCACTGCCAGATCTAAGATTTCTTCCAGAGAAACCGGTAAGTTCTTTGCAGAAATTGACATGATTTAAGTCCTAAAGAATTTCTTTGGTGAGCAAGTCTTTCAACTTGCCCAAAGCACTGTGTATTGCTCGGGAAACTCCCATTTCAGATATTCCCAATTTTTTTGCTGTTTCTTTCTGGCTCAAATCATAGAAAAACACAAATTCAATTATTTGCCTGGTTTTCCCACCCAATCTCTTAAGTGCCTGCAAGATTAACTCCCTGTCTTCGGCAGCTAAAACAAAATCTTGATACTTTTTGTCGGGCACAAGCTCGGACAATACTCGATTGTCTTCCCTGTCCTCCTCACCATCTAAATGATCAAAAGACTCATAGTGAACACAAGCATCCCAGGACGACTGGGCATCACAAATTTCCTTGATTGTATAGCCAGACCGCTTGGCCAGCTCAGACACTGTTGGTGTATGTCCTAGCTCACGGGACAAGGACTCTTCAATCTGAGATAGATGAGCATTGATTTCATTAAACTTACGCGGCACCTGCACAAGCGAGGAATGATCGCGCAGATAATGCCTAATCTCACCCTTGATATAACAAGAAGCCACAGTCCTCAAGCTAGCAACCCGCGTCCTGTCAGGATCATAGTATTGGATTGACTTAAGAAGCCCAATGGCACCAACCTGCACGAGATCTTCATATAAGTCTGGTCTTGAGCGGCTATACTTTCTAGCAATTTGGTGAACCAGGGGCATGTATTCCCTCACCGTTTCCTCTATTGGAGAGGAACCATGAGTTTGGCCCACCAATTTAGCTTTCATTACGCTCATTGATGCCCCCGCCTCCGCCTAATACACCTCTAACCTTTTTCCCTTCTATCTGCCGCTTTAAACGGGGAAAACCGGGGCTCTTCGAGTATTAAAAACTTTATAGATGCTGTAAATTGGGCTAAAATTGGACTTGATGAGCTTATGTAAAGACCTTGCTACAAAGATTATATAAATGTTAGCTAATCGTATACAACCTGTCCGCTTCTTGGGACGATCACTCACTAAAGCCGTGAAGCGACTGGGATATCTTTGGGGTCGCATTTCTGCTCAGAAGCAGCTTCTCTTAGTAGGGTTAGTAACACTTTCTGCTCTTGTTACCTTTACAGCATGGGTACTAGTAAACCGCACGCAGGCCACTATTAATCACTCTGTAGAGCAGTTCGGCATTGCGCTAGCTCAAGCACTGGCCAGAGGTGGTGCAGAGGCCTTGTCCAATACAGGAAATCTGGAAGGGCTTAAATACTACGTCTTAACTGAAATGGGCCAAACACCAGCCATTACTTACGTCGTGTTTTGTGACACCAACGGGAACGTTCTACTTGATAGTCAGGCACTGCCTAACAGAAAAGATGAGCCTTTCAAGATTTTCCCTATTTATCGATCTCATAAAGAGCACCAGAGTATACCTGGAGTTTATCAAAGCCCGCCAGGCTACAAGGAAATCATGAACATTGCTGTTCCTATGCGTCGTAACAACCAAGATTTAGGGGTCTGTTGGGTTGGACTTGATAGCTATGCTTTTACTATTTTAGGCACCCCGCGCCAGGCCAACTATTTTCTCTTAAGCCTTTTTGCCCTGGTTTGGTTTTTAGGTGCTCTATGCCTAGCTTTTAACTACGCATTGATCAATCGTCCCTTAAAGGCACTGTCTGAGGCAGCAAGTCACATTGGTGCTGGTTTGTTTGGTCATCACATTCCCAGTCAAAAAGCAGGTAGGGAAATAGATCATGTCGTCAATGCCTTTAATTACATGTCCAAACGCCTGGAGCAATACGATAGGCAAAATGTAGATACCTTGATGGCTGAACGCAACAAGTTTATATCGGAGCGCAACAAGCTCGAGTTAGTCCTTATGTCCATCGCTGATGGCGTGGTAGTGTGCGATCGAGACAATAAGGTGCAAATTATCAACGCTGCTGCAACGCAACTGTTCGATAAAGACAAAGCAGAAATTTTAGGCAAGCCTTTAGTCTTTTGCACTGAAGGTCCCGAGAGCCCACAGATTTGCAGGACTATTCAGGCTTTTGCTGATACGCTTTCGCCTGGAAAGTTAGAATCAGTTGTTCAACAAATTCATTTAGGACAGCGTTCAGTTCGTTTGCACATAGCACCACTTGTCTTAAACAAGGAGTTTCTAGGCTCTGTCATCATCATGCAAGACATCACTCGTCAGTCTGAGTTAGAACGCATGAAAAACGAATTCATAAGCAACGTCAGTCACGAGTTGCGCACGCCAATTACTTCCATTAAGAGTTATGTGGATACCTTGTGCAACCATGGAGAAAAGCTAGACCCTGATATTTATCGCGAATTTATGCAGATAATCGATAACGAAGCAGACAGGCTCATGTACTTGGTTAACGAGGTCCTAGAACTAAGCCGTTTGGAAGAAGCTGATCGTGACCTAGAAAGGGTACCTCAAGATGTACGACAAGCTATAGAGTATGCCTTGCGAGCTGTCAACCTAATGGCTCGAGACAAACAAATTGAGGTTATCTTTAACCCTGCTCATCAACTACCACAGGTTTGCATAAACCAGGAATCAATAGAGCGTGCCATTATTAATCTATTGACCAACGCCATCAAGTACACACCAGTAGGAGGAAAAATCCACATTGATGTTGTCCATCAAAACGACACAAATGAGGTTCGCGTTGATGTTTGTGACAACGGAATAGGCATACCTGAAGAATGCGTAAATCAAATCTTTGACCGCTTTTACCGCGTTGAACGTAAGGTTCATACAATCAAAGGCACTGGACTAGGTTTAACAATTGTCAAGAAAATTATTGTTGAAGAGCACCACGGTCGTGTCACAGTAAAATCAGCCCTAGGACAAGGTTCCACATTTTCCATTTACCTGCCCGCCATTGACACA
>JACQVM010000163.1 GCA_016209785.1 Candidatus Melainabacteria bacterium
GACGGCATGATGACAGCCGACCCTCGCATTATTCCTGATGCGCAAGTGCTTCCAGAGGTCTCGTTTCAAGAAGCCTCTGAGCTGGCTTATTTTGGAGCAAAAGTGTTGCACCCACTAACTATCAAACCTGCCATTGAGAAAAACATCCCTGTACGCATCCTTAACACCTTAAACCCTGACAAAGCAGGAACCATCATACGCTCGACAGTTGATGCCACTGACACCATAAGAGCCATAGCATCCAAGAAAGGAATTACAGCCATCTTCATTAGTTCTCCACGGATGCTCATGAGCTATGGCTTTTTATCAAGGATTTTTGCCATTTTTGACAAATACGAAACTCCAATTGACCTTATCTCCACCTCTGAAGTATCGGTAGCTCTTACAATCGATCACACTGATCACTTAAGCAAGCTAACGCAAGAGCTATCAGAATATGGCGAGGTTACAACACTTTCAAATGTAGCCATTGTTTCTGTGGTAGGCAGTCAGTTTCGAGCCAAGAGCGGCATAGCAGGACGGGTCTTCAATGCTCTTGCTGACATGAACATCTTAATGATCTCAGGCGGTGCTTCCGACATTAATTTAAGTTTTGTCCTTGCTGACACACAGGCTGACAAGGCTGTTCAGCAATTGCACGCAGAGTTTTTTAAAAACAATACTAAACACCAACCGTGTGCTTAAGTCCGCGATACTGGATAGCTTCAGCAACATGCATTGGCATAATTTTTTCGCTATCCGACAAATCGGCAATGGTACGAGACACTCTTAACACTCGATCGTAAGCCCTTGCTGATAGTCCTAGTTGGGTAATCGCTCTTGCCAAAAGAGTCCTTGATTGATCATCCACTTGGCAAAATTTAAGAACTTGTTGGTGGTTCAGTTGTCCATTATAAGTTGCCTGTCGGCCAGGAGAGCGCATACGCTGTCGCTCAACTGCACGCAAGACCCTTAAGCGAATCAACTCTGATGATTCACCGCATTCAGTACTGGCAAGCTCGTTTTCCTTGAGTCGGGAAACATCCACATGCAGATCAATTCTATCTAAGAGCGGACCTGACAGACGCGCCCAGTAACGCTCCGCCTGGCTTGGTGTGCAAACACAATACTTAACTGGATCACCTCGGTAGCCACAAGAGCAAGGGTTGCAAGCCCCTACTAGCAGAAAAGATGCTGGGTATGTAAGAGTCTGTTGGGCTCGACTAATGGTAATGTTTCCAGTTTCCAGAGGCTGGCGAAGCACCTCTAGGTGACCACGAGGAAATTCAGTGAGCTCATCCAAGAAAAGTATGCCTAAATGACTCAAGGAGATCTCTCCAGGTTTAGGTATGCTACCCCCACCAATTAGACCAGTAGCTGAGGCACTATGATGAGGAGCTCGAAATGGTCTGTGACAGACAAGAGATCGCTTGTTGGATAAGCGTCCAGCTACACTATAAAGCTTTGTAAGTTCAAGCGCCTCAGCAAACTCCAGAGGTGGCATGATGCTTGGCAATCGGCAAGCCAGCATTGACTTTCCAGAGCCCGGTGGACCCACCATCAATATATTATGACGTCCTGCAGCAGCAATTTCCAAGGCACGTTTAGCATGCTCCTGACCTTTCACATCCGCATAATCGTAATCAAATCCAAGTCCCTGCTGATTTAAGCGAAACATTTCAGACGCACAAGTATTCAACGGTGCATAAGAGGCAGCATCAGTTATGATGCTGCACACCTGCTTTAGATGCGACACTGGATATACTGTGAGTCCTTCAACCAACGCTGCCTCATCAGCATTTGCCTCCGGCACAACTATATTCTTCATACCGCTGGACTCACAGGCTATAGACAGAGGCAGAACACCTGATACAGGACGTAGCGAACCATCAAGTCCGAGCTCACCTATGAGCCAAAAGTCAGCAAGACTTTCTGTTGGTAAGTACCCTGTTGCAGCCAGGATGCCCACAGCAATTGGCAAATCATAAGCTGGACCTTCCTTCCGTGTATCAGCTGGTGCTAAATTTACTACCCATTTTTTCCCCGGTGGCATCAGGAAAGAGCAAGCTTTTATAGCGGAGCGTACACGTTCCTGAGATTCTTTCACAGCTGCATCCGGCAGCCCTACAATAAGAATCTGTCCAATACCGCCACCAGCATCGACTTCAACCTCTATCCGATAAGCTTCAACACCTGTAAGGCCACCAGAATAAACCCTGGCAAACATATTTCTCTCCAGTCACAAGCCTGCGTCGGTCCCTCTGACTAATACGCTGGCTTAACTTTAAAGTTCAATGTTTTTTTGTAGCTTGTTCAAACAAAGCCAAATACTTCTTTGCTTCGCTGTTGCCCGGCTCTCTTTCCAGCACCTGGCGTAGCTGCTTCAGGGCTTCACTTATTTGCCCATTATCATGTAAAGCTACAGCCAGCTTTATGCTTGCCTCAAAATAACTAGGATTCAGCTCAAGAGCCCTTTTTTCTTCAGCAATTTGCCCGTCAAGATCTCCACCTTCCCCTAGTACTACTGCTAGCTTATGATGAATTTCCTCATTGTCAGGATCAAGCTGAAGAACATAACGATATTCGTCTACCGCCAACTGAAGATCACCCTTACCGTGAGCTGCTTCAGCCAACGCTCGATGTGAGGCCTTTTCCGTAGGGTCGATTTCAATAGCCTTGTAGGCATAGGCAATGGCCTCGTCATAGAGCCCTTTGTGAGTCAGAGCATTGGCTAGCACGTAGACAACAACTGCATTTTTGGGGTCTAGTTGCGTAGCTTTCTTCAATACTTCAATGGCCTCATCATACTTGCCTAGCTCATTTAACACCACGCCAAGATTGTTCAATCCTGTAGAACTCTTTGGCTCAAGCACAAGAGCTTGTCGATATTGCCTTTCAGCTTGGGTGTAATCACCCTTGGCAAAGTGCTCGTTGCCTGCAATTAAGTACTCTGTGGCACTCTGTACCGTGCAGGAAGTCAGCACACCACAGCTTGACGCAAGCACCAAGAACTTCTGCAACATCCTTGCAAAGCACTTTCGCTTGCAAACACTTGTACAGCAGGAGACCATGCACAAAGCCCCACAATTACAGCCTTTTAGGCTGTAGGCATTTTAGCACGGCACACAGCGTCCTGCTCATACCTGTTATCCTTAACCACACTCTTAAGACACTGAAACCACAAGCTGCCTACGCTTCCAGCAAGAAGCCAAGGCAGCCAGCCTTACCTGCTATCAGCCATCATGACATTAAGTTCTGCCAACTGCTCACGCGAAGCAGACGATGGTGCCCCAGTCATCAGGCATGCCCCTGATTGAGTTTTTGGAAAGGCAATCACATCCCGAATAGATTTACATCCTGCAAGCAGCATAACAATGCGATCGAGACCGAGCGCCAGTCCTCCATGAGGTGGAGCTCCAGATTCTAAGGCTTCCAGCAAAAAGCCAAACTTGTCGTGCGCTTCTTGATGGCTTAAACCAATAGCTGCAAACGCCTTTTCTTGAACCTCTTGGCTATGTATCCGAATTGATCCTCCACCAATTTCCACACCGTTGTACACAATGTCGTAAGCCCTTGCTCTTGCCGCTAACGGAGTTGTATTTAACAGCTCTACATCATCGGGATGAGGGCTAGTAAAAGGATGATGTACAGCAGCTAACCGGTTCTCTACATCATCAAACTCAAACATAGGAAATTCTGTAACCCACAAAAGCTCATGGGCTGTCTTATCAATTGCATTAAGCTCCTCGGCTAACTTGATCCGTAGTCTTCCTAACACATTGGCTACAATGGCAGGCTTATCCGCGACTAGCAATATAACATCACCAATCCGGCAATCAGCCAGGCTCCGCATAGTCTCAAGGTCTGAGGCTGTGAAATGTTGACTAATTCCCGAAGAGCGCACCCCATCGGAGCCAAAACTTATCCAGGCTAGTCCTTTGGCACCGCATGAGCGGGCAAAAGTTTGCCACGAGTCAAGCTGTTTGCGGCTTGCCGAATTTGCCAAGCCTGGCAAACAGATGGCCTTGAGTTGGCCACCACAATCCACTGTCTGTCTAAAGGCGTTGAACTGACAGGTTCGTCCAAGTGTCGTCAGATCCTTAAGCTCAAACCCAAAGCGCAAATCAGGTTTGTCCGAGCCAAAACGTTGCATACATTCATTGTAGCTAAGACGCTTAAACGGCAAGTGAAGATCAATACCTGCTGAAGCAAAGGCACTCTGGAGAATACCTTCGGTGATGGTCATGACCTCTTCCTCGCAAGTAAAGGCCATTTCTAAGTCAATTTGTGTAAATTCAGGTTGCCTGTCAGCTCGCAAATCCTCATCACGAAAACAGCGGGCAACTTGATAATACTTCTCTACACCACTTATCATCAAAGTTTGCTTGAACAACTGTGGTGACTGAGGTAAGGCATACCAGTGCCCCGGGTTAAGTCGACTGGGCACAAGAAAATCACGAGCACCTTCTGGAGTTGCTCGGGTAAGCATTGGTGTCTCTACCTCAATGAAACCTTGTTTGTCCAAATAATTTCTTATAGACTGTGTCACCTCATGACGCAACTTTAGATTGCTAAGCATTTCAGGGCGCCGCAGGTCTAAATAGCGATACTTAAGTCTAAGCGCCTCATCAACCTGGTGCGCCTCCTGAAGCTGGAAGGGCAAAGGACGGCACGTATTGAGCAACTCAACAGCTTGTGGATAAATCTCAACAGCTCCAGTTGGCATCTCTGGATTTTGACTACCTTCAGGACGACTGGTAATGCTTCCGGCAGCAGCTATCACGTACTCGCTGCGCAGGGTTGAAAGTTTGTCATGGACATCCTTGTTAACTTGAGGATCAGCCACCAATTGTACTTTCCCGCTTGCATCACGTAACTCAATAAAGATAAGACCACCAAGATCTCTTCGTGCTTCCACCCAACCGGCAATACATACGCTTCGCCCGACATCTTTTATACTTAGTTCGCCACAAGGTTGTTTGCGATTCAAAACGGGCTTCATCACCACTTATCTCCTCTGGTTATGCCGGATGTCATATTTTAGCCGAGAGCAAGCACAGAGGTCTTTTTACGTCGTCCGTTGTAAACTATCCTTGGTGACTTGTTTAAGTGCTTGTCGTCAAGACCGCAGAAAGGTTTTGAATCCCTGATGACATCAATTATTCTGGCTTCGGTGCTTATAGTTGTAGGACTTTCATTTACGTATAAGGCTGTGCTTGCCATCTTCTGGGGACGAACAGTTTACTGGCATGGCTTTTTGCCAATTACCCTCATCTCACCATTCCTTATTCACCTGCCTCCAGGCAAAAACTCACTTATCAAGACAGCTCAGTGTTGGTGGGTACATGTTATTTTAGGACCAATTTTTTTCTTTGTAGCCATGGCATTACTTGTTACGGGAACTGATACTTTAGGGCTACCTGGAGCTGAGACAGTTAATTACATAATGACCTTTGGCAGAACCAATGTACCGGCTGCAATTGTCTATGACAAACATACCGGCTATAAATTCCCCATTGTAGGCCGTGCAGGCAAAACCATTTTTAAACTTCTAACAAATCCAGTACCAGAAAAAGAAGAAGATAAGATGGTCCCACAAGGCGCGCGTTAGTCTTTGTTTTGCTACTGTCAAAGCAAATCCGATGGGTATTTTTTCTTGCTCATGCACAGTATGTGCTAGTTATTGTTAGGCTCATTGGGCTCAGCC
>JACQVM010000174.1 GCA_016209785.1 Candidatus Melainabacteria bacterium
GCCTTAAGTACAGGCTGAATTGCCTCAGGAAACAGCTCAAGCGGAATGAGCATGCCTCCAAGAATCATTGTCAGTCTCGAGTAAACGAGCATCAAGCCACTAGTATCTTCAAGCCAAAATGCCCCAAGCCCAATCAGAAAATTGGCCAAAAAATCTAACACAAAGGCAGTAGGAAGGCTCACGGCAAATATCATGAGCCCCAAAGCACTTACTTCCATCGGACCAATTAAAACAAAAGTGATAATTGCTCCTACTGATAAGTTTAAAGCAAAACGAACTAGCCTCTCACCGCTTGTGGTGCTCAAGCAATACAAAGGATAAAGCAATGGACGAGTCAGTTGCACTGCCAGTGTGCCTGTTCGTACGTCCTCGTCAACTACCTGAGCTATACGTGGGGCTGACAAGGTAATGGATTCTGTCACACACAGATACCATAGCATCTGGGTTAAGGTTAGCCCTCCTAGTTTTGCAGCACCCATCTCACCATAAGTGACCTGCCACAAGCGCAAGAAGATATAGAGAATCACCCCTAAAAAGATGACCCTGCTGGCCACCTCGCCTAAATAGGCAAGGTGAGACCTTGCGGCAACAACAGCTATTGAAATGTATTTGCTCACTATTTAAGCGCTCCGTCGGCTGCGTCCCTTGCCTCCTCCGCGCGATCACCTCGCTCGGCGGCGGACGGCTCCTCGCAGTCCTTGCCTCTCTCGACTTCCATTTCTAACCTCCGTCGGCTGCAAATCATCCAGATCCGTTCCGGCTGCGGCGTTCCTTGCAGCCTTCACTACCTGCCTCCTCCGCGCGATCACCTCGCTCGGCGGCGGACGGCTCCTCGCAGTCCTTGCCTCTCTCGACTTCCATTCCTAACCTCCGTCGCCTTTGTCCCTCGGCTCTCCTAAAGCTTTCTTTTCTTGACTATATATATGAGCAATGACCTCCTCCAGTGGAGGATCCTCAATGGAAATATCAGCAACCGAGCCAATCTTCAGTATCTCGGTCATGACCTTTTCAACGGGCATTACCTGTGTATCAACTTCAAGCTCAAGTGTGTATCCTGCAGCTTTAATAATCGTGACACCTGGAAGCTCCACTAACCCTGGAATGTGGTGAAACTTCACATTTAGAACCTTGGAACCAAAATACTGACTACGCAGCTTCGCAACCTCGTCGTCCAGCACAATTTGGCCATGATTTACAACAATCACCCGCTGGCTCACACTTTCTATATCACCAGCATCATGGCTGGTCAAAAACACAGTGAGTCCGTCCTCATGGTTCCACTTTGAGATAAGATCTCGCAATTCTTGCCGAGCAACAACATCCAACCCAATGGTTGGCTCATCAAGAAAAAGAACCTTAGGATTGTGGATTAAGCTTGCTGCAATCTCAGCACGCATCCGCTGACCCAGTGACAATTTACGGACAGGCGTATGCCAAAATGGGGCTATGCCAAATCGTTCTACAAGCATATCCCGACGCTTCTGGTAATCTCTCTGGTCTAATTTGTAAATTCGAGAGAGAACCTCAAAGGTATCATGCGGTGGTAGATGATACCAGAGCTGGGATCGCTGACCAAACACAGCTCCAATGTGATAGGCAAGTTGTCCACGCTCACGCCAAGGTGTAAATCCAAGCACTTGAGCTGTCCCTGCTGTAGGGTGCAAGATGCCTGTAAGCATCTTTATCGTGGTTGACTTTCCAGCACCATTTGGTCCAATGAATGCCACAGATTGACCAAGTGGAACTGTCAGGCTTATGCCATCAACGGCCACAACCTCCACACACTTACGTACAAGGCCATGCCTTTGCTTAACAACAAAAGTTTTGCATAAATCTTTTATTTCAACTGCTGCTTTCATAGTCGATATCAATTTATTATCTTCTCAAAATACTTGAAGCCTCCCTTGTTAGGAAGGGAGGCTATTGTGCTTTCAACTAAACATATCTAACTACTTATGTGCACACATACAGCTCCCTTCTGCCTCTGAGCAAAAGATTGATGTTAATTGCATGTATACTGCGTGACACATAGTTCTTATTCTCCATAAGACATCCTAAATGTCAACCATTTTCTGCTCTTTGTAATAAAGAATTCTCAAGGTCCAACAACTGACCTACACTACCTAATCAATACTAATTCCCTAACTTCCCACTGGAATACCGTCTGATAAGCCCTTCAACAGTACTGGCATCTGATATTCCCACTAAAGAAATTCTAGGATAGTATGTATCGTCTGAAGTTATGGCAACACTTGCCTTTCTAGCCTTTTCCCCAAAAACTTGTACATCTTTTACATTCTCATACGCTAAAGAGACTATGTCATTGCTTTTGTCACACTTAACAATAAGTACACGGTCACTAGTCACAACATACAAAGTCCGCTGTGCCCCAATATAGCGTGAGCGCAGCAAAACAAAACAGCACAATGCATCACCTAGGATAAGTGAGCCCACCAACAAGTAAAAAATGGTGGCATTGAGAGCCAGATCTTCGGGTGCCAACACTTTAAACACATACAGCAAAAAACATACCGTAAGACTTGCTATGCTTGCCAAGGCAATCAACATAACCACTGGCAAACTTTGCTTCATTATACATTTTGGATCAGGAGACCCTGACCACAAGAGCTTTTCTCCTGGTTTCAGCTTGGATTCAACTAGACGCTGCAACTCAAAATTCATCAATATATGTAGAGCATTTCTCTAAACTTTGGCAACGGCCACACTGAATCGTCCACTATCAGCTCCAGCTCATCGGATATAGCACGTACAGCATTCATAGCCGGGATAATCTTCTGCTGATAAAACTTAGTATGAGCATACAAATCACCGTTGCTATGTTCTGCTTCTTTGCTTAACGACTCTAGTTGATCAATGGAAAATTTAAGTTTGGATATCTTTTCACAAAGATCCAGCAGCACTTTTTCGTGCGTTGAGCTATCAAGACGCCCATTCTTTTGAAGCGCTTGGACAGTAGTAGAAATTGTCGCAGCAACCCTGCCTTGATAGTCAATAGCTGCAGGAAGAATCATTGTAGTGGCTATGTTAATTGTAAGCTGAACCTCAACATTGATGGTCTTGCAATAACTCTCCAACATAACATTGTAACGACTCACCAGCTCTTCTTCATTGAGCACACCATAACGCCCAAAGAGCTCCTTGGATTGGGGTTCAACCAGGATTGGCAATGCCTCAACTGTATTTCGCAAGTTGGGAAGCCCACGCCGCTGGGCTTCCTTATGCCACTCATCGCTATAATTATCACCATTGAAAACAACACGTTGGTGTTGAGTCAACGTTTCCCTGACCACTGCCTCAACAGCCTTATTGAGGCTCAGTCCTTTTCTCGTGGCTTCCTCAATCTTGCCGGTCATATATTCTAGCGATTCGGCAACGATCGTGTTCAACACCGTATTAGGAAAAGCTATTGACTGACTGGCACCAACTGCTCGAAACTCAAACTTGTTGCCGGTGAAAGCAAAAGGCGATGTCCGGTTACGATCAGAAGCATCACGCGGCAATTCGGGCAAAGTTGACACACCAATCTCTATAGACTTGCCTGACTTGTTGCCAGACTCAACTTTGCCTGCAATGAGGCCCTCAACCACCTCTGCCAATGTGTCACCAAGATAAATGCTCATAATGGCCGGTGGGGCCTCATTGGCTCCCAACCTATGATCATTGCCCGCAAAGGCTACGCTTGCCCGGAGCAATTTTCCATGTGTGTCTATGGCTCTTATGATGGCAGTTAAGAAAACCAAGAATTGTTCGTTTTCATGCGGTGTGTGTCCTGGTTCGAGCAAGTTGCTCCCTCTATCATCAGCTAATGACCAATTGTTGTGCTTGCCACTGCCATTGATACCAGTAAACGGCTTTTCATGAAACAGACAACGGAATCCATGCTTTTGGGCTGTTCTCCTAAACACCTCCATAAGAAGCATGTTGTGGTCTGTAGCAACATTGCTTGGCTCAAACACTGGTGCCACCTCAAACTGACCAGGCGCCACCTCGTTGTGCCGAGTTTTTACCGGCACACCTAGCTTGTACAACTCACATTCAGTGTCCATCATAAACGCGAGCACACGCTCCTTAATAGAGCCCCAGTAATGATCTTCCATCTCCTGCCCCTTGGGAGGCTTTGCCCCAAACAAGCAGCGTCCAGCATTTATGAGATCGGGGCGTAGGAGATAAAACGCCTCGTCAATCAAGAAATATTCTTGCTCTGGACCTACCGTACAGGTAACCCGGCTGACCTCTTTATTTCCTAAAACATGCATCAGCCGTACAGCTTGCTTGCTAATGGCCTCCAAAGAGCGAAGAAGTGGGGTTTTCTTATCTAAAGCATGTCCACTAAAAGCACAAAAAACTGTAGGAATGCAAAGCGTCTTGCCATTTATGCTGTCCATGAGAAAGGCAGGACTTGTAGGATCCCAACCTGTATAGCCTCTAGCTTCAAAAGTAGACCGAATCCCGCCAGACGGAAAGCTCGACGCATCTGGTTCACCTTGAATAAGGTTTTTCCCTGAAAACTCTAGAATCCACTCATCTTCCCCCGCTGAGACCAGAAACGAATCATGTTTTTCAGCTGTAAGCCCTGTCATGGGCTGAAACCAGTGGGTAAAATGAGTAGCTCCCCTAGCTAATGCCCAGTCTTTCATGGCATTGGCAACAATGTCAGCCAGTGATGGGTCAAGCCGCTCTCCCTGGTCAAGACAACGAGTGAGAGCCCGGTACGCAGCTTTGGGTAACAATGTGCGCATGACCGCACGACTAAACACATTGGAACCAAAAACTTCTGAAACAGGAGTCCTGCGGTAATCAATAGAGCTTGCCATTGGCTGCCGGCTTTGAATTGTTTGAATAGCCCCTCTGCGTCCGTTGACCATTTTCATAATTTGCCCTGCCTGCTGTAAAAACTTCCTTCTAGAAGTCATGAATAACAATTGCTGACACTTAATTATCGCCCCAAGAGGCACAACCTACCACAATCTCTTTAAATTACGTAATGATCAGTATCGGACAGACCTTTCCATGTAACATCTTTTGAAGATGCCACCCACGTCACCGCTTGCCCAGCAACCGCCAGGAACGCGCAAGGGAGCCAACACAGCTATCATGGCTAGATCCCAAGGGCTTTTAGTATCACACGCTTCTTGCGCTGCCCGTCAAACTCAGCATAGAAGATTTGCTCCCAAGGACCCAAGTCAAGCTTGCCCTCAGTCACAGGAACCATCACCTGGTGACCAATCAGCAGTCGCTTCAAATGTGCATCCCCATTTGTTTCACCTGTGTCGTGGTGATGATACTTAGGATTGAAGGGTGCTAAGTCCTCAACCCACTTGTCTATGTCCTTTATAAGCCCACCTTCCCAGTCATTGACGTAGACCCCGGCAGTAATGTGCATGGCAGACACCAGTACAAAACCTTCCTGAATCCCTGATTCCTTGATAAACTCAGCCACCTCATCGGATATACGAATGTATTCACGGGGTTTCTTGGTGTTAAACCAAAGGTACTTAGTATGTGCTTTCAACGCTTGATCCCTGTACTCTTACCTTCAACAGTTACACAACCAGTCTATGTAATGTTGTTGCTGGCTTTGTAAACTTACAAATTCTATCATTGTGGACTAGTAAGTCTCTGGCCCATATTGAGTACGTAAGCTATTAGCAAAGAGTGCCTTGTTCCAGGCCGCTCTCCATTTCTTACAAAGATCACTCCTCCACTACTTCGGCAATGTCCTATTTTCCTTTCACTTCCACCAGTCTTGGCTTACCATCATCAAACACAATTCTATAGCTAGTTACCGGATTTTCTTGGGGACTCTTTTGCAGACCTCGGTGTGGATAAGCATTTACCACCATGTGTTCTGCAGCCCATTTTTGTTCCGCAGGAGTCATCCCCTCAAACAGTTTAGTTAAGGTTGTTTGTACTTTCTCCATGGAAGTAAAGTAAGTCTGTGGATTTTCACCAGAACCAGGGTGGTTGTTAACGTAGGCTGTAAATTCAATGCTTCGCTGGCTATCCGCATTAGGGCCCATTGTTCTTCTCATTACTTCCCGATAGTTTTCAAGCTCCTGCAAGTTTTCTGGGTTATTCGAGTTATGAGAGTAACCAACCCCAACACTTTCAAACATTACTTTTGTTGTTGATGCGGTTATCTCGGACAACTGCTTTTTCACAGCTTCTGCTTTTTCTCCCCATGCAACCCAATTTTCTTGAGTCAGTTCTTGCCCTCGGTTAATGACCAAGTTGCCCTTTCCAGCAGCTTCCATCATTGCATGAATGGTATCGACATGATTGTTTAGTCCTTGTTGGTACCTATTTGCCTCCTGCGAGTCCTGCCTACTACGAGCTTGTTCTCGCGCATTGATCAAATCACTCATGTCGGCATCATCAACAAATACGCCAACATTGCCTTTCAACTTTCGCACTTCCTGAATTTGCGCTACTTGGTACTGTCGAAACACCTCATGAAGCGCTGGATTGGTTTCATCCAGACGAGGCGTATCGTATGTCTGGTCCCCTCCGGTTTTCTTAAATACATCACTTTCTTTCCATGGTCCATGGGACGTAAGTTCTTGTATTATTTTCTCGCTAACGCCAAGTTTTCGGAGCTCCTCTGGTTTACTGAGCAATCCTACAAACTCATCTCTTTGCTCTTGTGTGGAAAAACCACGTGAACTTAAATATGCGTCTAAGTGTGGCCCCGGCTGCTTAAGACCCATTCCTTCTGCTCTTTCCTGAAAAGCTCTTACTTGACTGATATCAAGAACCACTGCCGATCTTGACCAGAGTGTTTTGAAGTCTGCATCGCTTGGGGTACTGTTATTCACAATGCCGTAATAGTTTTCTGTTCTTTCATAGGTTTGAGTTACATTAGCCCGCTCCCCAGGTTGCTGCGAAGTTGGCGGTCTGTCTCCTTCCGCCCTAGCCGAATCGTAAAATTGGACTCTTCCCAGAAGTGCTTCAGTGCTTGATCTCGCGTCTGCTACTTGTCCAGCTGGTCCACGGTGTGTGTCAGATGTTGACGGTTGGCTTTGCTCGCGCACAAAGCTGGCAATCCCTTCAGGCGATCTAGGTTGAGACTCCCGATTGTCCTTACGTTCTTCAGGTTTTGCTTCGTGCCTGGTTTCGCCCACTTCACCATCCCTGTACACCCGTGAAGTAAATATACCCATCTCAGTGACAATTCAGTACTATTAATTTAGCGAACCAACATGAATCTATTAATTTAATTCAAGGCAAAGGTTAGCTGAGCATAGCTTACAGCTAACGAGAATGTTTTTGTGCCACCATGGGCAATATCACTGCTAGACGGATACCATAAATCGGACACCTAATAAACCCCTAGCTTAAGCAAAGCTATATCTGGATTAGCAAAGAAGCCCCAATCAGGTGTAATGGCTTGAATACTGGACCATTGTCTATCCCAACGAGATAAGACCTGAAGTGTTTGATTGTAATCCAATGGAGTTGGAAGAGTCGGTACATAGCTACCGGCTGAAGAATCCCAGCGTGTCTCCCAAGCTAGCGCTGTTTGGTGCTGTCGATCTAGAGTAACTGCACGCATGACAGGACTAAAACTTGTGCCAGCAGTATGACTAGCCACAAACTCTCGTGCCGCCCCTTGATAAATTGTGGTGACCTCACCTGACTGAATAATACCCACATCTAGTGTCTCTTTCAGATCACCGATGCTTGGCCGTGCTCCAAGAACCGACCGCCCATTTGTTGCCAACACAGGCGGATGTGTATGAAAGAGAACACGCCCTGGTGCATCAGGAAAACCTAGTTGATTACTAAAAGGTGTCCCCGGCATTGCACGGCTTACCCTCATATCGGACAAGCGGACTGCTCTTGCCACCTCAACTCCTTGCCATGGGTGCTGGGAAGCAAGTAGTTCACTTAACTTGAGGGCATCAAAACTGCCATCTGCCATAAGCAAGGTGCTAGATAGTTTCTTGGTTCCTGGACCTACCCAAGACAATCGCTCTGGTATCAGGCTGCGTGCTGGAAATTCAGCCGCCTCTGTCACACCAAATGCAAGCCTGTCCAGAGCATACACGCGCCTGCTGGCCCACACCCCAGCACCACCCCCTAGAATAAGCGCCGGCATTGTCTCCAGAGTTGTAGCTCCTTCTCTTGCTAGCTTTGAGGTTGTCTCGCTCACCAATGCTTGGCGAGAAGCTTGGGTATTAGCATCCCATGCACGTCCCAGGACAGACGTTACAGCCGAGGCCATACCTAAGCCATAGGCAAAGGTTGGAACAGCAAGAGCAACACCACCTAACACAGGAGATCGCGACAAAAGAACCCCAAGTCCGGCTCCAACACCTAGCGCACAGCCCTCGCGTTTGAGTAAATTGTGGCGATCGTGCTGCCAGTCGTTGCAAATCTCCTCCCAAATGGCCCCAGGGGCTTGAGCAAGCACTTGCCCTACCACCGCAGCTTCGTTGCGTACATGCTGACCCAGGTCTTCCAACATTTACTATTCCAGTTGCACCATAAAGACAGTCCGGCCCGGCACTATCTTATTAGAGCCAGGAAAGCGTGTCATGGGGGAAACTACGAAGCACAATTATGAACTAACTTGGTCTTCTAGCTGTGTCATCCTTTCCTTGACGTCGCTATATTGAGGATCTAACTTAACTGCTTTAACGTACGCATCCATTGCTTCGTTTGACCTGCCTAGTCTTTCCATGATTCTGCCTAGGTGAGCCCACAAACCAGCATGGCGAGGACTCAAATTAATTGCCTTTCTAAATTCATTGGCAGCAGTAGGCAAATCACCGCGTGCCTCTGCCATCCACCCAAGATCTACATGTAAAGCTGCTGCAGAAGGGGCAAGTTTTACGGCCTCCGACATTTGTCTAGTTGCCCTCTCATTTTGTCCGTTACTGGACAGCAGAAAGGCAAAGTCAGCATGGGCAAATGCGTTAGCAGGATCTAACGCAAATGTTGATTCGTATTCTCTCTCGGCTTGATCAAAGTCATTAAGGCTGGCATAGGCAAAGGCTAGGGACCGGCGTACATCTGGATCTTTGGCATCGTAAGTGATGGCCCACTGAAACTCAGCACAAGCATCCTGCCATCGACCACAACGTGCCTGTTCAATGCCTCTTTTGTAATGAAGCCGCAAAGCCTGCCCATTAAGATCTGCCTTTTCCTGTTCACTCAACGGAATCGGATCTCCTAAACTGACAGCCATCATAAATTCCGCCATAGCACGCGCAAAGTTTCCTCGA
>JACQVM010000022.1 GCA_016209785.1 Candidatus Melainabacteria bacterium
AACCAATTGTTCTTTAGCCTTTAGCACCGCAGGACTCGTCTGTATGAATATATCTGAATTCAATAGTAGCGATAAGCTTTCACCAAAACCTTTTGCTGTGTTTGCTTGTTCTACATATTTTGTAGCTGCCGTCAGTGCTTTATCTGCACTGCTTCTCTTCTGGGTAAATGTGGCATCGATTTTCTCCAAGGGCTTAAGCGCATTGTTCAAACTGGTTTTGATCAATTCCTCAACGCTCTTGAATGCTGCTTCAGCTTTTTCCCTTTCACCTTGTGCACCTGTTGCCTTATTACCTTCTATTTTGATTAAGGTTGCCTCTGCGCCCGCAGCGGCACTAACAACATTCTTAAAGGTGTTGATAGCCTCTTTATACTGTCCATCCTTCTGAAGCTTGAGTGCAGCCTCGTAAGTGTTGCTGACAGTGTCATTTGTCGCTAGTAGCTCCTTCTTAAACTTCAGTGCATTGTCTGAAGCAGTCTTAGCCTCATTGGCTTTAGTTGCGGCATCTGAAGCTAAGGAGCCTGCTGTAGTTCCTAAAGTATTTGCCACTGTTTTTGCTTCTGTAGCAAGTCTTGCTGCCTGAGTGCTGAAGTTTGCTGTCGTTGCCTCTGCTTCTGTAGCACGGTGAAGAAGGCCTTTCTCGCCTCCAAATTTGTTCTTGTAACCCTCAGCTCTCTCTCTTAGATCACTAGTTACGTCCACAACTTGCTGTCGTGATAGCTCGGCTTTATCAAAAGCTCTGTTTTTTGAATTTTTAGCGAGCGTAGATTGATCAGAAACATTGATCGCCTCCTTTTCAACATCATTCTTTAAAGCAATGGCTGCAGTGGCCTTGGTTTTGGCAAGATCGTATTTTCCTTCATTTAGTGCCTGCACTGCATCCTCATATGCCTTCAGTCCGTCCGTTACTGCCTTGTTCACAGTGGACAATGTAGTTGCGCTAGCGGTTGCTGCTGCCGTAGATTTTGCAGCTTCGTTAGCGGCCTGAGTTGCATATTCGCTAGCCCGTGAGGCCTGTATCTTGAACTCATCCTTGGGATCTAAAATGGTGGCAAAACCTGCTGCTCTCTCCTTTTCTTTGTTGGCCTGCTCGGCATACGTAGCAGCATCTGCACTTGCCTTGGTACTATCTGTCTTAAGTTGGGTCAGTGCCTGACTTAGCTCCTCTTGGGTGCCAAGCTCTGTGAACAAATCCTCAACTTCTTTTTTTGCTCTGGTTTCAAGTTGATTCTTGCTCTTTTCTAGATCGCGAATCGTTTGCTTTAGATCGGAAATCTTGTCATCATAGGTGCTAAGACTATCTCTGACTGCCTCAATTTTGTCTTCAATGGTCTGAAGTTCACCTTCCTTGGCAGGTAAATCCTCGATGGCCTTAGATAGTGTCGTGATTCTGGCTTGAGCAAGTTTTTTTGCTTCTGAGTACTCATTTGAGGACTGTGTAGCAGCAGCTATGGCATTATCAAGCGCCGCTACTCTGTTTTCAGTGGCAAGGCCCTTGTTTTTCCCTTTGGCTTGTTCAGTACTCAACGTATCTTCAGACGTCAGCGCAGTGGTCACATGTTTTTGCTGATCATCAGCACTTACCTTGTCTGCTGCTAATAAGGTGCTGACTGCATCGAGGATTTCCTTATGGCGTGTGTTTTCAGCAGCGGCCTTATCAGCTGCTACCTTATCTTGTGCTTGCTTGAACTTGCCTTCTGCCTCTTTTAGGAGTTCAGCTAACTTGGTGGCATGTTGCTGTGCTTGCTTGGCATCATTACCAATTGCTGTGTTATCTTTCTCAGCCAAGTTCAATGCTTCATTAGCTCCATTTGCTTTTGTTTTGGCATTGTCGTAATTTTTACCGTCAAATTGCTTTTGTGCTTCAGTTGATGCGCTGCGAGCAGATTTGGCATGTTCCTGCAATGCTTGTTGGTCCTTTTCTGCTTGCTCTTTAGCTTTCTGTAAAGCTGTTTGCGTTTCAGTTATGCGCTTGACTAGGTCGTTGTCCCCTATCTCAGTAGCTATGTCTTGAGCTTTCTTGGCAGAAACATTTCCATCAGTAAATGATTTGCTGGCATCTGCTACTCCAGATGCTGCTACTCCTTCGTATCCACTCAATTTGCTTGGCAAATCTTTCAGCCCATCAATGAGTGGTTTTACTTCTGTCCGCTTAACTTCTAACTCTAGCTGTTTACGTTCTTCGTCAGCTTTATCTTTAGCTTCTTCTTTGGCTTGTTCAAGAAGTTTAGAGAGTTCTTGAGACTTTAGTTGAACGTCAGAGACGTTTGAGGAAAGCCTCTGCAGGTCAGTTTGAGTGCTATTACGGGCTGTAATAGCTTCATTTGCCTTAGTTCTGGCAGAGTCATAATTGTTACTTGAGAAATCTTTATGTGCTTGCGTAAAAGCCTCTAATGAGGCCTGAGCATGTTCAATCAGAAGTTTATTGTTCTGATCGGCTTGCTTTTTAGCTTGTTGAGCAGCAGCAAGAGTTTCTTCAATTTTAGTGACAAGGGCTGTGTTGCCAGCATCCCTGGCATATTTGGAAGCCTCTTGAGCAGTAGAATTGGCAGATTGGAAAGAAGTATCAGCGCCAGTCATGGCTGAAGAGGCAGATTGATTGTATGAGTTACGTTGTTGATCAAGTCCAGTTAACGAGTCGAGTAGTTGTTGGACTTCATTCCTTTTCTGTTCAATTTCCTGCTGCTTAGCCTTTTCTTCTAGCGCCTTTTGAATCTCTATCAGTACTTTGCCTAAACCCTTAGCTTGCTCGCCTAACCCAACACTTGCTTTCTCAAATGCCTCAATTTCTTTCTTCGTCTCTTCTTGTGCCTTCGTCAGCCCTGCTTTGGTTTCTTGGTCTGAGTTGCCCTCTGCTAACTTCATTGCAGCAGTCAGGTGCTCTAGTTTCTTCTCAGCTTCTTTCTTAGCTTCGCCAAACTCTTGTGCCCCTACTGTGGCCTTTTCTTGCGCTGTCTTTAGGTCTGTTAGCTTATCGGCAATCGTACTGTCGCTGTTGAATCTCTCCAGTGCCTTATTCATCTCAGTGACAGCAGTCTGCGCTTTGTCATAGTGCTCTTTTTCTTGCTTGTTGTCTCCACTTACTGCCTCAGCTAACTTCGACATGTCTTGCTGGTACTGAGCTATACGTTCTGCTTGTTTGCGCTCATCTTCTAACTTACGAGCCTCCTCTTCCTTACGCTTAGCTTCCTGCTTTTCTTCCTTACGCTTTGCTTCAGCTTCTTCTTGCTTGCGCAATTCTTCTTCTTTGCGCCTTGCCTCCTCCTCTTGACGCTTACGTGACTCTTCTTCCTTTCGCTTGCTATCAACTTCAGGCTGTTGCTTAAGTTTTGCTTTCTCGCTGGCTATACCCTGCAATGTCTTGTCTAGCAGCTTTGTCCGCTCATCTAATACTTGTACCTTCCGCTCTGCTCGCCTGAATAATCTGCCTAGCTCTTCCTGCTGGTCAATATCTGCATTCTTAACAGCTAGCTCCACACCTTTTCGTAAATCTTCTACCAATGCCTGAGCAAATCCTTTTGCTTTGCCAAAATCTTCTATCGCTACCTTGCCTTTCTTTTCAGCTTCTGTCAAAAACGATACCTTATCTGTAGTAGCTGTAGCCTTTTGATATTGCTCGAGAGCTTGATTCATCTCCTTTAGTTGTAGGCGTGCTCTTGTAGATTGCTCCTGCTCTTGTCGCTTGTCTTCCATTACCTTCTCGGCAAGCTTGGTCATCTCTTGCTCATACTGGTCTGTCTCAGATAATCTGTCACGCTCCTCTTGAATCGATACAAGCGTTTCACTCAGACGCTCTCTCCGTAAGTCCAATACACGTGCACTTCTGTCTGCTCTCTCAAGTGCCCTTGTCAACAGTCTTATGTCATGCTTGTCTGAATATGTAATTGCAAGCTCCAATGCCTCTGTCAAATATTGCACCTGTCGACCAGTATGCTCCCTTGCCTTGTCATAACCCTCAAGAGCTCTTAGCCCGCTCTCCTCAGCCCTTTTGAGTTGCAATAACCTACTTTGGTCATCCATCTCATTTGAGAGCTCCCACAAAGCTCTGTTCATCTGCCTCAGCTCAACCCTCGCTACCCTGGAATTAACTGTCTCGGCCCGCCTTTCTTCACTGACACTAAGCCCTAAGCGTGCCATCTCTTGTGAGTAATCTATTTCCTCCTGCCCATGACATGCCTCACCTTCTCGAGACAACAAAGCATCTTTATCGACTGTTGTCTGTTGAAGCCTCTCCAGTAAATCTTGAACCTTATCTCTTTCTTTAGTTATTCGTGTGCGGGCGCGATCATGATCTTGCCTATCATGTTGCAGGGTCGAGTCAGTATTTCTCTCACGTGCTGTTGTAAAACGCTCTAATTGTGCATTTATAGTACTCAGCACGTTACTAAGCTGCTGCAATGTCTTGTTTAAAATGTTGGATGATTCAGCCTCCCTTGCTGACTCACCTGCTTTAGAGTCAATCTGTGATTCATGGTGCCTTTCAGCAGGTGGAGCTGGATGGCTGCTTTCTTTACTATCAAAAAAGTCAGGCTTTACTCCAAAGAGCTCTGCTGTATGCCTGTCGCGTAAACCACCTCGACGTGCTTCGTAATATTGTTTGGTGTCATCAGCAAGATCCTTAATTCCAGTCTGTACCTGTTGTTTAAGGTTTTCAGATTGTCTTGGACTAGAATCGGAGCTGTCCTTTATCGGTTGTCCCAATTCTTTATTGTCTTGCTCAGGCATTGTCAATACCTCGTTAATGCTCGTTACTAGTAATGGCAGATCAAACAAATCCTTTCCTAAATTGCCCCCAGCACAGGAAAGGACCAAGTTTTATCTACCCACTAATGACTGACTCAAACGGCAGATTTAGGCAGGCAGTTCCATAAATTTATTCAGCGTGAGTGGAGACCATACCCCTTCTAGATGTCAGGTGTATCCCCAATCGCAGCACGAACTCCTCTAACAATTTCCCACAGGAACTTATCTGCAAGGATTGGACCTATGGGCCCACTGGGATCTAGACAGCTTTTTGCTATATTGCTGACCAAATCGCAACGAGCATATGAATCCTGTGGTAAACCACCCGATCCTCGGGGAAGAAACTTGTGGATGGCTGGGTAGAGATTTGTAAGACCAGTACTGAGTGGAACAACAATGACGCTATTCCAATGCCTGTTGCGTGGGTTAGTTGACACAATGATAACTGGACGTGGCAAGTGTGGATCGTTAGGAATGATTGGGTTCTGGTTTACCCACCATACTTCTCCACGCTTAGGCACAGCCACTGGAGTCGATGGCGGCTCCTGATTTGACTTGGGCAGGCTCATTCCCAGGTACGTGGACAAGAACTAGTAGTCGTCACATTCCAGGTCTGTGCATCTTGGTTCATTTCTTTGGCGGAAGCAGTAAAGTATGCCTCTTCCTCTTGTTCTGCCTGCTTTTGTAGCCACAGTTCAATGGCCTCTGCAACTGCCTCACTGCGGTTGACTTTCAACTGAGATGCTCTATCATCGAGAAGCTTTACAAGTTTCTCTCTGACGCTTGCTGTAAATTTGCTTTTTCGTTCTCTTGCTATTGGCATAAGAATAAGTAGTATCCACAGCATCCTTTGTGGATTCCATTATGTCATACTAGGCGTCATCCCTGCAAGAGAGAATTCCTTGGAGCATATAGGCGAAAGTCCAGACACTATGGATTCTATCTCCGTGTTCTGCCAGGCTGTCGTGCTCCTTGTGGGGTCACAACACGCATCCCAGCTCTAAGTACACCTATCTGTATGAGCAACTGTTGCATACTTTTGACAGCATCATCGGCCATTTTTGTGTCTAGCTCAGACTTCTGGAATGTTTGATGAATCTCTTTTATACGCTTATCATCATGTTGAGATCTTGCAAGGTCTGCAGCCTTAGTCAACTCTGGGCGTTTTGCTTCTACGTAATATTTCATTCGAGTAAATTCTTCGGCAGCCCTTCCAAAGCTTGTCTCGGCTTTAGCTAAGTCCAACATTTTATCTTTTGTATTTGTATGGACATGGTACTTTTTAAATGCTTCTTCTGCGATTTGCAGCACTGTTCGAGCTTGCTCAAGACGCTGGTTGCTATTTTTGTCGAGATTTGCCATGCGGGAGTCAAAGTGTGACATCTCTTGCTGATACTTTGGATTCCCGGATTGTTTATGTCCTGGCCGCTGACCACCTTCGACTGGACCTTTACCGAGGTCGTAGTCTGGTTTTTCAAACCCAGGTTTTGGTGGCTTGATGTCCATGCCCGGGCGATGTCCACCTTCAACAGGGTCTTCACTGGGTGGGCGTATGCGGCCAATTACTGGTCGACCCGACCAATCTTTCTTGGGTGGCTTGGTGCCAGGGCGCTGACCGCCTTCGACAGGATCTTCACTGGGAGGGCGTATGCGGCCAATTTCTGGTCGACCGGACCAATCTTCCTTGGGTGGCTTGGTGCCTGGCCGCTGACCACCTTCAACAGGGTCTTCACTGGGTGGGCGTATGCGGCCAATTTCAGGTCTAGTGAAGCCATCTTTAGGGGGCTGAAGTCCAGGCCGTTGACCACCTTCAACAGGGTCCTCACTGGGTGGGCGTACGCGGCCAATTTCTGGTCGACCCGACCAATCTTCTTTGGGTGGTTTGGTGCCTGGTCGCTGCCCGCCTTCGACTGGGTCTTCACTGGGAGGGCGTATGCGGCCAATTTCTGGCCGACCGGACCAATCTTCTTTGGGTGGTTTGGTGCCCGGTCGCTGCCCACCTTCAACAGGATCTTCACTGGGAGGGCGTATGCGGCCAATTTCTGGTCGACCAGGGGTAACGCCAGGTCGACCTGACCAATCTTCCTTGGGTGGCTTAGACGTCCTGCTATCACAAATCTCTACCTTGCCAAATGTTTTAGTTGCAATGCCGGGTGGTCTGTTGGTGCTCTTTTGATGAGCAAGTGTGTCTTTGTAATCTTTAGTGTGTTGTTCCAGTCCACCCTTAACCTCTGTACGTGCTCCATCAGAGATTTTGGCAAGCGTATCAGTGATACGTTTAATTGTTTTCTCGATATCTTTCTTTTGATCATGCATTGCTTTTATCTCCTAATGGCTTGTACCAACTTGCAAAAGTCTTTTGCTGGTCTTAAGTTTTCTGGCATCAAGCACGGACTTTAGTGGTAAGGCTATGTTTCCAAATATGTTGCCTGTGAAGGAACGACCAACTCCTATCTGCCCATTCATTACAGTTTTAAACGACCAATTTAGGCGGATCATCCAAAACTATCCATGAGATGGCTTGCGGGAGCGCCAAATTTCTAATGCCTTTTCACGCTTTTTTATCCCTTCAGAGGTTAAATCTTGTTGGTCTTGTGGTGTCAGAAGTTTGTCAAAAATTCTGTCGCCAATGTTAGCAGCAGCTTTTGGTGTCTTGTAACCTAACTCTCTGGCAATTTCTGGCCAACCTTTGTCTTGGCTCAATAAGTCAAGTAGTCTTGCTTCTTTTGGTGAAATGTCTTCCCGAATAAAAACATGACGCATCTGACTGGCAACTAGTATGACGTCTCCACGTATGGCCATTTTTAGCTCTGCCAACATAGAAGGGATGTCAGAGATGCGAGCCCGTTTACAAAGGTATCCGTCACATCCACCAGCTAACGCTCTTTCACCATCTGCCGGTGATTTGGAGTTGGTAAGAACAATTATGGTGCCATAGAACCGTTGCTGGTGGCGCAGCTCCTCAAGTATTTGCAACCCTGCCATGGAGTTGACGGTCTTGTCGCCGTGTAAATACGGCAGTTGTAGATCTAATAACACACAGTTAATGTCCTTAAGTCCAGTGGATTTAATCCGAGCCATGGCTGCCTGCTCGTGATCAATCACATCAACAATCTCAAATTCTTGATCTTGTTCAAGGGCACGCCGCAATATGCTTGCAAAGTCCGGATCGTCTTCAACGATTAGGATTCGTGTTTTGGTTGTCTCCGTCGTCTCTCGCATTGCCGTTCACCTTATCGTCTATTGGGTCTTGCATGTCGACAGCCTGACATGCAGGGATCGTAACAGCAAAAGTACTGCCTTGGCCGACAGTACTTGTAACTGAGATGCGTCCTCCCATACGCTCTACTAAGGTCTTTACTATGTCAAGCCCCAGTCCTTGTGAGTCTTTCCTTGTAGGATCAACCCTGTACCC
>JACQVM010000187.1 GCA_016209785.1 Candidatus Melainabacteria bacterium
CACCTATTATGAGCACTGCCCGGTCACGTAAATTGCCTAGCTGAGTTTTAGCCAATTCAATAGCTGCCGAGCTTACCGAGACAGCCCTGCGACCCATAGAGGTTTGTGATCGAACCCGCTTACCACAATTTAAGGCTAGCTTAAATACTTGATCTAGGATAGGTCCTGCGGTTTTAGCTTCTAAGGCAGCCTGATGAGCTGCTTTAACTTGAGACATAATTTGTCCTTCGCCAAGGATCATGCTATCGAGCCCGCTGGATACCCGAAGGAGATGTACTACGGCATCGTCTCTTAAGAGCTTAAAATTTGGTCGGAGCAACTGGTGGTCGGCAATTTTTTGAGTAGAAAGAAAAAAGGACTCGAGCTCATGGAGTCCTGGCTGAATCTCAGATACGACTGCATAAACTTCTGTTCTGTTGCAGGTGGATAGAACTGAAGCCTCCTTGATGTGTGGGAGCGTTTTTAGAGACAATAAAGCATGGCTGAGGCATGACTCAGGTATCGTGAAGTGTTCACGAATGGAAAGTGGGGTTGAATGGTAGTTAATCCCACAAACAACCAAGTGGCTCATAGGACATTCCACCTCACGGCTCTATGCGGGACACCTTGTTACTCATAGTTGCAAATTATAGCCAGCCTATGCCAGTTAAGACAGCCCAGCTCAAACTTTCTTCATTTTGTCAGGTTTTTTGTGCTTAAGGGTGCCTTAGCGGCTAGCTGCCACTCATTAAGCCAAGAGCTAAGCTTACCGGAAAGCCTAGGATGGAGTCTGACTGATAGCCAATAAAGTCCTTCCATTACATGCGGTGAGGGACGGGCAAGGTAATTTTCTTCGGGGGGAGGAAGAAAATAAACATGTTGCATCTTGACTGCTCTTAAAGATATCCAAGGTTGTCTGTTAAGGAAAGACTGTCCACGTGCTTCGTGGGGCAAAATAATTACATCGGGATTGCTTAGGACAAGGCGCTCCAGGCTGAACTGTGGGTAGGCAGCTTTTAATTGTCCTGCTATATTGATGCCACCAGAAGTGGTGATAACCTCGTTGAGAAAAGTGTTACGTCCGACGGTAAGAAGCGGTTGTGGCCACACACAGTAGAAGATGCGTGGTCTTATCTTTTCTTGAGCGATGATCCCGCTGAGATTACCTATTGAGGATGTAAGTGCAGACGCTAGTTTGTCAGCCTCCGGGAGGTGTCCAGTTAAGCGTCCTACAATGCGTAAGTTTTCTCCAATTTGTGTGAGGCTTGTGTTGTTGAGCAGGACTGTTCGAAAACCATGCTTTCTTAACATTTCGGCAAGTGCTTCCTGCCCGTTTACCAGTAAAATAATTTCTGGCTTTAATTTAGCTAAACGCTCAACAGAGGCGTTAGTGAAAGTCCCAACCCGCTCATATCTTGTAGCTGCCGGTGGATAGTTACAAAATCGTGAGACCCCCCTCAGCTTGTCTTCAGCTCCAATAGCAAAAATAAGCTCCGTATTAGATGGCGCCAACGAAACAATACGGCTGGCAACTGTGGTGGTTTGGACCTGGGATGTTGATGTACTGGAATAAGAGCCAGGGCTACTTAGCCAAAACATGAATGAGAGGACAAAGACCTTTAACGATTGGTTAGCCATGTTGATACCTCTTTTACCCGATCTTCTAGCTTCGCTGATTGCACTATGCAAGTGCGCTCCAAAAGTCCCCATTCATATAAAGTCATTCGCACCAGTCGATCTATTTGCTTTTGATAATCAAGATTGGTCCAGCGAAACCTGTCTTCTTGAGGCACAAACAGGGGAGGGATATAAATGATCCGGGTGTATTTCGTAGATTGCTTTCGTGCAAGCTCATAATAACTTTCAGTGTCATAAGTCATTGCTGTGCATATGTTCCATCTTTGCCAAAGAACCCAGCAATCAATTGTTGAGCGGTCGGAGACAAAATTAACAAGGTGTTCTTCGGTTTCAATCTGTAAACTTAAGACCTGGTGTTTGAAGCCTTCTTGATCTGGAATTTCTCCAATGCGCTCATAGCCCATTGACTTGCATAATTGCCTAGCAATTTCCGGGATAATTTCTAAACCAAGTTGAGATGCTATTACCTGAGCCAGTGTAGTCTTGCCCACGCTGCTTGCGCCTGTCAATATTATTCGCTGGGTGGTGTCTTTGGTTGCGGGCACCTGACTAATTAGACACCCCTTCTGGTAGTTACACTCTCCTCGACAGGCTGGTTATCACGCCTTAAGGTAGCGGTAAGGTCAATTCCAGTTAAGCCTTTGACCATGGTCAAGCTTTGGGCAGCTACATTTAAAATGTCGCCTGTAATTTTGCTTGCCCCTATTGAATCACCACCTGTGGACAAGACAGTCATTTGCCCAATTTTAGATAATGGCGAGGCAGAAGCAGTAACAATGTCAGGAAGTCGTTCAATAATCATAGAAGCCATAGCTGCGTTATTGTATTGCTTAAATGCTTCAGCTTTTTTTGTCATGGCTTCAGCTTCAGCTTGACCTTTAGCAGCAATGATGGAAGCTTCTGCTAAACCTTTGGCCCGTTCAGCTTCTGCTTGGGCTTGCCCCAGTAGCTTGGTGGCTTCAGCATTGGCTAAGGCTTTAAGCTTGATGGCATCAGCTTCACCCTGAGCCTGCAGCTTGGCGGCGTCAGCTTGGGCTTGAGCTAGTAATCTTACACGGGTTTGTTCAGCTTCAGCAGTTTTTGTAATTTCAGCCTCTAGCGAAACTTGCCGTCTTTGTACCTCAACTGTTTGAATTTCAACTTGCTTTTGAATTTCAATAATCTTAATTTGTTGTTGCTCTTCTATAAGCTTTTGCTGTGATTGTGCCTTAGTGATGTCGTAAGCTAAATCAGCCGAAGCTTTCTTTATTGCAATCTCTTCTTGAGCTTGAACAATTTGAGCTTTACGCTGAAACTCTGCTTGGGCAATCTGGGCTTCAGACTGTTTTTCTGCAGCCACAATTTGAGCATTTCGTTGTGCTTCTGATTGTGCCATCTGAGCATTACTTTGTGCTTGAGCTTGCTTTATTTGGGCAGCGCTAGTAGCTTCAGCAACACCAATATCAGCATCTCGTTTGGCATCAGCAGTTCGTTTGCGACCAAGCGCTTCCAAATAGCCAACGTTATCCTTGACCTCTTTGATAGTAAAGGACACTACGGTTAAGCCCATTTTAGCTAAATCATATTGAGAAACCTCCTGGGCTCGCTGGGCAAATTTTTCAAAGGATTGAATTAGCTCTTCTACCTCCATGGTTCCTAGCATAGCGCGCAGGTGTCCAACGAGGGTCTCATGGGCAATGGAGGCAATTTCCTCATCTGATTTGCCAAGGAACTGCTCGGCGGCAGTGGCAATGGAGATGTTGTCTCCCTTTACCTTAACTTGAGCAACACATTCAACAAAAATTGGGACGCCATTTCTAGTAATAATTGGGGCAGAAGAACGTACTTCAATGGGCATTATCTCCAGGGATAAAAAGGCTCTTTGTTGAATAACTGGTAGAACTACAGCTCCACCCCCAACAACTATCTTATACTTACGATCTTCTTCACTGGCGCCAAAGCCTGAGACAATCATGGCTTCATTTGGACCACACTTTTGATAAAAACCAGCCATGAGCCAGCCGAGGGCAAACAGCATAAATACAGCTAGTCCACCTAGAATCAGTATTTCTAATGACATGGTTAACGTCTCCTTTTGTTGTTCCTTAGCTTTATGTTTAATGGCTTCCCTGGGTTGTTTTCTTAGGATTGTGACGAAATATCCTAATTGCACTTAATAAGCAAGCATCATTGTTCTTGTGAGTGCTCTTGCTCTTGGAATATTGTGTCTGTGGTGCTTTCAAGGAAGTAATCCTGCCATGGCTCCACGTAAAAAATGCCATCCTTGACATCAACAATCATTACTTTGCTGCCTCGCCTCAAATTAGCATCTGGTTTTGCTGCCTTGGCTGGAGCATGCAAACGTTTGGAGCCGGCGACGTAAGTAATCTCGCCGGTTCGGGCATCTTCTATGGTAATGAGCACTTCTGCCGTATGCCCAATAAGTTCTTGAACCTTGACTATGCTGGAAACCTCAAGCTTTGTTACCATCAAACGAAGTAATCGCAAAACCTGAGATGTAATTAGAAGACCAGCTACGATAGCTACAGGTAGGGTAAGTACCACGCTCACGGGTAAGAGTTTAGCCAACAAAAGACCAGTAATGCCAAAGAAGGCTAGAAAGGTTGCAAGAGCCATAGGACTTAAGAGTGTTAAGACTAACTTCCAAACATTTAGCCTGTGGTGATCAATAAACTGTACTGGTCCGGTTGATCCAGCCTTAAGTTGGGCTGAAGTGGCGGGATGTTGGCTGGAATGCAAAGGTGAGTCAAAGCTGTCATGGTGTGCCTGAATATTATGAGGTGTGTCAACGGTGTCCTGTTGCGTGCTGCTTTGGTTGCCCAGCGCTCCAGAATCGTGAGCATGCAATTGCCCCATCACCAGTCCCACCAGAAAGTAAATTGAGCCTGCGGCAGTGCATACAATGTAAATCTCTCCAATTATTCCGAGTGAGGCCATGAGCAAGACCTAGTTGCAAGAAGATAGACGAGCAAGAGTTACTGTACGGACAATCAGTCTAAAGATCCACATACCCCAAGCTAAAGCCCATAAACCTTCATTTTTTTCTCGGTCATAATAATGAAGATGGCTAATGTTTTGGTCAGGGTGACACTTGGAAATTGTTCTAACGCACAACAACATGGATTTTGATTCGTTGGCTGCCCAGTTTGCGGTTGCCAAGCTGTTTGCCGGCACACGCATAGTGCCTGGATATCCGCTAGTGGGCAATGTAAGAGAATTTCTTTCCCTATATCGGGATACCCTGCCGCTTGCAGACTTGAAGTACCTGGACTTAGGACAGGTAAGCCACATATTTCTTGTTGATTGCCAACATGTTGAGCGTTTAGATGAGGTTGCCAGAAGGCTTTTGCTGGATTCTCACAGGCCTATAAGTTACACCATATTTGATCACCATCCATTGGATCCTTGCGGGCTAGGTCCTGGTGCTCGAGAGGATTCAGTGATTGGTCCGGCGGGTGCTACCACCACGTTGCTTGTAAATGAAATTCGTGGGCGCAAGATTAAGCTTACGCCCTTTGAAGCAACTCTTTTGACAATTGGCATATACGAAGACACGGGCTGTTTAACTTATGGTGGCACCTGCGACACCGATGCAGAATGTGTAGCATATCTTTTGCGGCAGGGCTCTGATCTGGCACGAGTTAATGATTATCTGCACCCCAAGCTTTCAGATGAGCAAACCAAATTGCTTGAGCAGCTTATCCAAAACTCAAAGGCAGTCATGATTTCTGGTTCTAAGGTGGTTATTGCGCAGGCAAGCCGTCCGCGATATTTAGATGGGCTTGCTACTCTTACCCGGAAACTGGTAGAGATTGAATCTGCAGATGCTGCGCTTGCTGTTGTGAAGATGAGAGATCGGATTCATCTTGTAGGACGAAGTGATTCGCCAGCGGTGGATATTCGTGAACTTCTGCGACGTTTTGGTGGTGACGGGCATGCTGGTGCTGGTTCGGCTGTGACAAGGGATGCACATGTGGCTGATGTGGCAAGGCGAGTTGAGGAGGCATTAAGGGAGCAGGTAAAACCTGAGAAAACCTCTGCCGAGATAATGACGTCGCCGGTTCGCACCATTCGACCGAGGACCACTATGGAAGAAGCTGGGCGCATAATGTTACGGTATGGTCTCGATGGGCTTGTGGTGACGGAGTCCGAAGAAGTTGTTGGTATTGTCTCGCGCAGGGATATAGATCAAGCTTCTCACCATAAGCTTGGTCATGCACCGGTGCAGGGCTTTATGAGCCGTCCTGTAATAACCATATCTCCTGAGACGCCGCTGAGCAAGATTCAGCACTTGATGGTTACTGAGGACATAGGGCGTCTTCCTGTGCTCGACAATACTTCCCATTTAGTAGGGATTGTAACTAGACACGAAGTATTGAAAACACTGTATGGAAGAGCGTCCTCTTTGGATGAGTCAACAGCTTTTCCTGCTAGTGAAATTCGTCATGTATGGGTAAAAGAAAAGATTGATGTGCTGGATGAGGCTACTAAGTGGTTGTTTGCCCATGTGGGAATAATAGCAGCGCAGCTTAATATGGTGGCATATGCAGTAGGTGGATGTGTCCGTGATTTGTTTTTGAGTGTCTCTAATTTTGATCTTGATTTTGTTGTTGAAGGTTCAGCCATCGAACTTGCACAGGTTCTTGAGAAGGCTTACCCGTCGAGGCTTCAGCTTGTAGCTAAGCATGATAGATTCCAAACAGCAACATTGGTCTTTCATGCTGCCAGTAAGAGAGAGGTTGATGTTTCCACTGCACGGACAGAGTTTTATGAGTTCCCAGCGGCACTTCCAACTGTGGAAGCATCAGGGCTCCGTCAGGACCTGTTCCGCAGGGACTTTACCATCAATGCTTTAGCTATTTGTCTTAATCCAGGCAGGTTTGGCGAGCTCATTGATTACTTTGGCGGGCTGCAAGATTTAGAAGCAAAAACTGTGCGCATCTTACACCCATTTAGTTTTATTGAGGATCCTACACGCATAGTCCGTGCAGCACGATTTGCTGCACGGTTGGGCTGCAGGCTAGATCCTCGCACAAGGCAACAGGCTGTGCGTGCCATCGCTATGGGAATTTTTGATGATTTGGGTGGTGTGAGAATTCGCACTGAGCTCAAACTCATTCTTGAGTCACCTCAACGTCTTAAGGCATTGGATCTTCTAGGGGAACTAGGCGGGCGACTTGCTTATCTTGATTCCAAGCTCGAATATGGTCCGGTGGTAAGACAGGTTCTTCGTAGAGCAGAAAGACTGCTTTCTCGGTATACAACCTCACAGGAGTGGGTTGTTTATCTAGGTGTTCTTTTGTCTCAGCTTGATACTGTTAGGCTAGATGCAGTTATGGAACGGCTCCACTTGTCTAATGAGCAGAAAGAATACATTGCAAAAGGGTTGGTGTTGCCATCTAAGATCTCTACAATGTCTTTTCAGATTAAAAGAAGTGAGATTTATGCACTTTGTTATGGGCATTCGCTTGTGTCGTTAGCCATAGCTGCCAGCGTAGCTCAGCCCGGCTCTCCGTTGCGTCGAATGATTAAGCTTTACTTGGAGGAGTTAAGACACGTCAATGTATTTTTATCTGGAGCAGACCTAATCAAAATGGGCTTCTCGCCAGGTCCTCAAATTGGGCAAGTAGTAGGACAGTTAAGGGAAGCTAAACTAGATGGGGTGGTGGTAAACCTTGACGAGGAAATTGCATTTGCCCAAGCGTGTCTGAGTCAATCACAGCAGGAATGTCGAGGTGCTTAATGATACTTGGCCTGTTAGGACTCAAAACCAAGCTCGTTTAATGCTTCTTGAAAGCTCACCCTGGTGCGGTTGCAATAGTGAAGTGCAATTATGGCCTGCTCTGGTTTCATGAGGCTGTCCCGAACTAGTGGCCAGCATGTCATAGCAGCTTGGAGTGTTGCTTCATCTATCTTGCGGGCAGCAATAAGGATTTTATCCATCTCACCACCGTGCTTCCTTTGCACTTCCAGTGCTACGCTTATGTCATCTTCGCTGACAAGGCCTGCTTGCTTGAGAAGATCTATCACCAAAAGAATTTCCGCGTTGTCTTTGTCGACTGCTTCCGGGCAAGGTGCGGACTGGGCTTTGGGTGATGTCTGGCTAACAGTACGAGCATATGTGCGGCGCAAGGCCTCTATTGCCTGCCGAGGTGTGAGAGATTCAGTGCGAACCATCTCTTGTAGTTTAAGGGCTTCATCCAACATTGGAGCTGCCAAAAAACCGACCTCCACTAGTAAGTGACCAAGAAGTATGTTTGGTTGTTTTTTTAGTAGTTCAAAATCAACAGGGGTAATGG
>JACQVM010000170.1 GCA_016209785.1 Candidatus Melainabacteria bacterium
ATCTTAGAAATTGATCCAACCCGCTCAATCCCCAAACCCCTTACCAGCAGCCCACCTTGCAACCAGTTTGCGGAATCGCTGGCCACAAGCCAAACAGCTTTACAACGCTCAAGTAAATATTGTACAATATGTTGTACTAAATGAGGAAATCGGCATGGCAACGAAGATTCAAAAGAGAATCGGTAAATCCCAGGCGCGTGAGGAGTTTTCTACGCTAGTTGAAACCGTGGCCAACGGAGCTATAGAAATCACCGATTATGGCAAGGTGACAGCGGTGCTACTGAGTAACAAAGAATACGAGTGGCTCTGTGCTTGTGCCAAGACAGGCGCTCAACCGAAGTGCAATCCGCGGGGCTTTTTTGTTGTGTCTGATGATCTAGCTCTGGAGGAAGCCAGCCGCGAGATAGCAGCTGACTTTGAGAACTCCATTAAGAACACAGTGAGTAAGTTGTGAGCGATCAATTCTTGGTGACTGACACTCATCCGCTGATCTGGTATCTGGCCAAGCACGACATCAAGCTGCCTAAGAAAGTTTTTGCTGCGTTCAAATCCGCACAGGAAGGAAGCGGCACACACATATGGGTACCCGCGGCTGTGGCTTGGGAGATTTCACAATTGATGCGAAAAACCAATCGTATTAGCGCGCTGGGATCTTTTGAAGAACTAATACAGGAAAATTTTTACTTCAAAAGCATGACGCTGACTGAATTGCAGCTAGACGATCTTATCATTGCTCATGGGCTCAAGTTTAATCGAGATCCATTTGACGCACTAATTGTTGCAACGGCACGGCGCCTGAAATTACCATTGATAACCGCTGACGGTGACATAACAGACTCTAAGGCTTGCGAAAGCTTTTGGGAATAAAAGCCATTGTTAGGAAATCTTGATAGAAGCTTGATAGCTGTTGTGAGAAGTAAGGTACAACATCACTGTGTCCGCAAGAGTCCGCGCAGTTCCTCAATATTGTCAACGTCGCAGTGTCTAACCAAATAGTCGCGAATCCTGGACCTGAGTGCTTCATCGTAACGTCCGTGAGAAGATCCTAGCGTGAACAGGGCGAGCAGCACCTCGGTATGAGTCAGACGTTGACTTAGCTCCTGTGCCCAGGTTGGAGCCGCAGAAGTGTTGCTTTCTTCTCTTTCCAGTCGCTCTAACACCCATTCTCGAACCATAGCGCTGACGGGTTTTTTCCGCTGTCCGGCCAGTTCATATAGGCGCTTAATATCTTTGCCGTCAAGTCGAAAGTTAAATTGTCCTCGTGCAGCAACTGACTCCAGAGCCTCGTCCTGCAATCTCCTTCTGCGTTGATCACGTTGTTTGTCTGTCAGCTTTGCCATTTCTACTCCTCACTATATCTACTTGCCCAGGCTGGTGTCATATCGTCAGCATGGAACACAACTTCATCATCGTCTATATGTTGATAATACAGCCTAACTAAGAGTGAAAGGCAAGACACATACCACCAGTAGCAGTGGCACGTGTACGAGCAGTACTCAGACAATATAACTACAATCCTGAAAGTTGACTTATGGTTCAATATACCGTACCTTAGAGGATATAAAGCTTAGCAGTGTGGATCCTAATATGCCCCAGTCTTCTGCTTTGTCATCAACTCCCATTCCAGTTTATCGCGCCTTAACAAAGTTAGGACAAGATATAAGAGACGCGCGCAGGCGGCGCCGTATTCCTGTTGCCATCTTGGCACAGCGGGCATCTATCAGCCGAACGACCTTAAACAAGGTCGAGAGAGGCGATCCTGGCGTCTCGCTTAGGATATTTGCTACTGTGCTTTTCGTACTCGGTATGATTGAGCGCCTGTCGGATCTTGCTGACCCAAGACACGACACAGTTGGCCTTGAGCTTGCAGAACAACTTCTTCCCAAACGGATTCGACTCTCCTCCAAGAAGCCCAGCAAGCACACAAACCGCGGAACACAGTGATGGAAAGAGATATTCTGGTATACGTCGACTTATTAGGTACCATCAACTTAGTTTTTTGTATGATCATCACGGCCTCTGGCGTCTTGCACCTGCTTATGATCTCAATCCTGTGCCAACAGAAATCAAGGCACGCTTTTTAAGCACCGCAGTCAACATGGATGACACAACAGCATCACTTAATCTGGCGCTCGAAGTTGCGGGCTACTTCGAATTGCCTGACAATGAGGCTCGGCACATAGCAGCTAAGGTCGGCAAGGTAGTTGCAACGTGGCGCAAGGAAGCAGCCCGGCTTGGGCTTACAAAAACAGAAATCGAACGTATGGCGTCGGCCTTCGAGCATGAGGATCTCACTGCTGCGCTTAGTATTGCAAAATAGCATTATCAAATGGTGTTTAGGCAGCGTCTTTGGGTTTAGCTACCTGAGCATCCTTGAGAACATCAAGGGCCCTTTGGTAAACCGCTAGCTTCAAAAAGGTTTGATATGGAACACCAATAACATCGGCTGCCTTTTTAACGACATCAAGTTGTTCTTTGCCCCAGCGAAAAGTAACACGGGTGGCCTCTATCTCGGCATCGGCATCGGCAGTCATGCGCTCAACTTGTTCCACCACATGTGATGGTAATTCAACCTTGCCTAGGAATGTGTAGTTGCGTCGTTTAGCCATGTGTTTCATCCTCGCTAGATACGAAAACAAGAAATTATCATGACGACCTTTTCTGCCTCGTTTATCCAAAACCAATACAGTCCATGCGTGCAAGAGAAATTTTCGAATCGGTTGAATCGCTCGTTCCAGGCGGGGGTTGTATCGAAAAAGACATCTAAGGCGTCATCAATTGTGGTCAGGTGCCTGGCATAAATGTGGAGAAGATCAGGTGCATCATCTTCGACCTTGAAGACAAACGTGAAGCCATCCTCAAAGACTTGTTCAAATTGAGGCAAGCAACAACCTCATCGGTAGGACAAGGGTATTTTACCAACAGTTGTGGCAAATGTCCAGACAATTGCAACCCTTTCTTTAACAATCCATGAACAGCAGCGAAACATTCAAATTGATGTCAAGATGGTCCTTTGAGTTGCCTTCACAGCCGAGGAAATCATTGAGGAAGTCGATAGATAATCCAGTTGCTCTGTCCAGGCTGCAGCACATTTCAGGCAGGTAGAATTGCTAAGACTCTTGGGAGCCTCCCAAGCCTATAATAAGTAAGGTTGAAAGGCAAGAAACAGTAGCACCAGCACTAGTGGCACGTGTAAAAGCAATACTCAAGAAACATGGTTGCAAGACTTGACAATATAGACTTCGATTCGGAAAACGATTATGCGATAGTGCATATATGTGCTTGTTTGGAAAAGCCTACCTTGAGCCCCTGACTTGGAAACTGTGTAAGGCTGGCTTAAACAAAACATAAGGCAGACACCAGTCTATCAAGCGGGCCTTAAGTGAATCTGCTGATTTAATCCATAGCTAAAGACATACCTCAGTCTGTTACGCGAAATCTGTTTACAAGCCAGCTACGGTAACTTTCCTATTTCTCTGCGTGCTAACCATGATAGATTTCGACTCGTGCACAGGGATTAGCCCGTAAACGGTCTGCTGCGCTGTTCAAGTTATTTAGAAATTGTTGGAACATAGATCTAATACGCTGCACAACCTCTGGAGGCATTACAGGCGTCATATATGTAACGCGTCCTACCCGCAGTGTCAACATACCAGTTCCGAGCAACGGACTAAGGGCAGTTACACCTTCCACTCGTTCCCACCCCCGCCGAAGCTCCTCTACTTTGTTGGCATCACTGCCTGCGTATGCGCGGGTACTTCCTATAAAACCTCCATATGAAGTAACACGTATGAGCTCACTGGGGTTGCATGCTGGTTGAGGTGGTGGCTCATCTGGAGGCATTGGTGACGGGGGAGTAGTCACTGCCACTGTAGGTGGAGCCGGTGGTGGAG
>JACQVM010000178.1 GCA_016209785.1 Candidatus Melainabacteria bacterium
CCTTGTTTCAGGTATGGCGCTCATAAAATACACATTTCCTTATTGACAGTGCCACCCTTGCCTAGCTTGTACTCAACCAAAGCAGGTCCCGAGAGGATAATATATAGCCGTTTTCAAGTGTAAGTGAGAAACATCTTTTTAGCACACTATTTCTAGTTGTATTGAGAAAAGTTATGGGGGCAATCACGAATCTAGCTCTTGGAATGTAAAGAGATATTGATTAGAATATGCTAGATGCAAGCTTTAGGAAATGCCCACGGGGGATTGAGACAGGTTGTGGCATCGCCAGCATTGTGCGTAAAGCCAAGACATCCAGGGTTATTCCAATATTGCCTCTGGTGCTGTGTCTTGGCTGTATGTGTTCAAGGAAGTGTGGCTGCCGATTTTAAGCATGCCAAGAAGACCTACGTACCCCCAACCACTATTGAGCGTCGCCTAGACTTTAATTCTTTACGTGAACGTGTTGCACAAGCCTATAAAACAACATCCCCTGCCAGCAGTCAAGGGGGCAAGGCAAGCCCGAACCAGACAAGTGTAGACCAAAAAGTAGATACCTTGCTGACCAATTTAACCAACATAAGCCTCACTAAAGCCAAAAAGTTCCTCTTAGCCAAAAAGCTGGATGAAGCAGCCCAGGTACTCCGCGAAGGACTCTTTTGTAATCCAGCTAGCTCTGAGTTAGCCAAGCTGCTAAACAACACCTTAAGGCAAGCAGGAATTGATCCAGCTAGCTCTGATGAGAGACTAAAACTAGCTGATATCCTTTCATCCCAAAGTAAGGACATTGCTGCCACAGTTGAGTACAGAGCTTGCCTTAAACTCAAGGACAACCCGAAAGCTCATATTGGTCTAGGAAATATAGCTGCTCGCCTAGGACAAAAACGCCTAGCAATTACAGAATACCAGAAGGCAGTGGAAATTGATCCGAGCTCGTGGGTTGCGTTGAGGCAGATGGGTCTACTAAAACATGAGTCAGGAGACCTGATAGGAGCAAATCTTGATTTAAGCCGAGCCGTTTGTCTTGCAGGCAAAGACAAGATAGCTGGTCAGGCTCTTATTGAGCTTTGGCAACATCAGGTTTCTCGTGCTCCTTATGACGTCAACAATCATTTAGGACTGGCACGTGCTTATCAACTGACAGGCGATTTACGGTCAGCCCAATCGGAGTACAAACAAGCAGTTCGTATGGATCCTGAAAATCCCAGTCTGCCTGCCGCACGTGAGTCCTTTAAACTAGCGCTGACACAGCAAGAAATTGAACGCACCATTGAAGCCGCCCGTGCCCTTGAATCTCAAGGTGCTATCGGGGAAGCTCTCGGCAAAGTTGCCCAAGCAAAAGCACTTAATCCTCACAACAGCCAAGTTTGTCTTTATGAAGGACAGTTGATGGAAAAACTTGGTCAGCAGTCCATCGTTAATCCACCACAAAGCTGCCCCAAGACCAGTGCAACAGACGACACAGGGCGGCTGTCAAGCTTCCTTCTATCACTGCGCAACCATACTCTTTGTCAGAAAAAGTCCATCGAAAACATAGAACATCAAGCTCACCAAGCCTTAAATGGTATTGTATCCAGTGCTGTTCTCGCAACCAAGCCCCAGTCAGCATTTGCCAACAACAACAGCTCAGCACTAGCAACCACTTCAACTAGCTCCATTGCGCATAGCCTCCGCGACGCAGCAACTGATACTGGTTCAACCAGTCAAGCTGCTAGCACTGAGACTGGACCATTTTCTATTAGCAGCCTGTTAACCATCCCTAATATTGAGACAGCGTATCAAAAACTTATGTCTCTAGAAAAACAAAACGAAGACCTTAAACAAAAGTTACTGCAAGCTCAAAGCATTATCGTGCAGCTTCAGAACTGGGCAGGTAAAGATCAAGCACCCATAACCCAAAGCCCAAACACGCAGTCAATTGACTCGCCTCCTGTCTCTCCTAACCCCTCACCAGTCCAAGTTGCTTCTCTAGCAACACCACAGACACAAAATACAACTTTATCTAGAGCTGTAAGACTCGAACTGGAAGGATTTAGCCCAGCCACTCGGGGAGGACTGCAACTAAAGGTAGTGCTAAGAAACGATCAGGATGTTCCCTTGACTTTACCTGCCAACACTACTGCAGTAATACGCGGTACGCGCACTCCTGAGACAAAAGTAAAAGTCTCATTTCCTGACACTGTAGTTCAGGCACACGGACAGCTACGTGGAACTATAAAAGTACCCAAGCACAATATTGACCCTGCAGCAGATCTCTACTTACCTGATGTCTTGCCGGCAGGTATTGGCGAGCGTAGTTTGCATCTTACTGTACCTGTCTCCTGGCGCACCCCCTAGCGGTGCACAAAATCGGTAGTCCTAAAGCCTTACAGCACATACTGAGGAACTTGTCGATAAAGGTATCTGAAGGTAGCCTTGTCCGATGGTGAGAGATCCTCCACAATACGATCTACATACATAAGATCCTCACGATAAGGACTGTGGGCTTTAATACCTAAGGCATGCCCAAACTCATGAGCAGCAGCTCCGCGCAATTTGCCTTCGGTGCTATTAATCATGGTTGCCAGCTCAATAACTACAGGTTTTTGGGCAATCTTCATTTGTTGAGCTTGGGAATAAGGGTAAATTTGAGCAGAGGTAATACCACCTACACCGACACCACCAGGGCTACTGGCGTCTTGAAAGGCATCTGTAAAAAAAACTAGAATGTGTGCTTTCCGCGGATCGTCGGTAAAGCCAAAGCTAATGAGCCCTTCAGATTCAAACTCCCGCCACTGCTCAAAACCAGAAGCAAC
>JACQVM010000179.1 GCA_016209785.1 Candidatus Melainabacteria bacterium
ATTCTGATTTGGCTCGCAGCGTCTTATCCAGAAGAGCTTGCACGATTTCAAAAGCCATCCGTTTGATTCGTGTGCGCTCGTCAATGTCTGCGATTTCCCGGAAATTGGCTACGGCAAGCGGTCCCCAATGCTCCACGCTTTGAAACTTCATGTCGATGTTTGAAAGCGCTTCTCGAACAACGCCATGATTGATGTCGGGCGCCATCAACTGGGCAATGGCTTCAATACTGCCTGGATAGTTGCGAAGCACGAAGTCGAGATCGTAGGCGTCCTTCTCCTTCTTACGCCTGACAATGACAATTCCTTTCATGACGATGAACGGAACAACGCCAGCAATCTTGCATTTCACCGTGTCCTTACCGGCATCTCCTGGGAGATCGCCAGATACCGTTATGGTTTCAGTCCGGGCGAACACCATATCGGCACCCCGCGCTTTCAATGCTTTCACATCCTGAATTGGCTGATGTCGCCGGTTCTTGCCGGTGTCGCCGCCGTACTCGCCAGTGAGCAGATCTACTTCCACTTCATAAGTCTGTCCAGAGACAACCACATTCTTGAAATACTTAAACTGGGCATTGCTGGCTTCGTTCTGGCGGTAACCATGTCTTGTAAGGATCTTGTTGATGGTGGCATAAGCATCTTCGCTAACATGTTCGATGTCGAGCGCCAGGTCTACGTCCATTGAGCCGACATGCTCTTCGGCAGCATTTTGGATAAGCAGGAGAGGCACCCAGCCACCTACGATTGCCATGTCATCGATGAAATCGCCAAGTATATGTACAAGTTCGATCAGGACGGCATGGCAGGCTGCAACCTGACCGGGCTCATACTGGCTGGCGGTAGGAAACGTCATGTTATTGCACCTCTGGCTGCCGCCGACCAGTTGGACAGTATGCGGCGCTCAAGAAGGAATTCGGCTGCTTCGGCGCCTCGCGTCTTATGGTTCGCCAGGTCCAGGTACAGTTGGATGTCGCTAACAACTTTGCCTGACCACTTCTCTGGATCAGTTTGAACTCCACGAAGAATAAACGGATCGAGTGGTTGGAGCAGTATAAAGTTAGCGCCTGATGGAACAGGCTTCCAGCCTAAATCAGCCGCAACCTTGCGTAGATCGCCATCGACATAAGCGGTGCTCAGCGACAAACCCCGCACGAACGGCGCTATCCGGTTAGCCGCAGAGAACAACGTCAGGGCATAGTCTGTTTCGTGCTGGTTGCAATAATCGTTCAAGTGCCCTTCTAGCTCGTGCTGCCCGCCTCGTGCATAGCATTCAAGCATCTCATTGTCTTTGTACGAATAACTGCAACTCCAAGCGGCCAGCACATTCTCTGGCTCTCTGAGCTTCAGTCCGTCATCTGGAGCGCTGGCAAAGTCCAGGTCCAAAAGCCTTTGTTTTACCTTGGATGCCAATCCCAGACTTATCTGAGCGCTCCTGGCAAGATCCTGAACCTGCCAGCCGCGATCTGGATTTTCCAAAAGGAGTCGCACAACCCGGCTTGATTTGGGAGAAAAGACACTGCGCAAAGGACGTCGTTCGACGTTCTTATTCTCAGGTACTTCCTTTTCGATAAAGATAGAGTCAAAAGCCAGGCGGCAATTCCCGGACAGATCGAGATAGCCGACGTTCATTTCCTTGCAAATCAACGCAGCTCTCTTGCTTATATACGTGGCGGCAACAACAGGATAGAGCGTATCGCGCCTCGGGTTCGTTTTGATCAGGGAAGTCAGCCGCGCGCATGATTCCCTTATCAGTCGAGGCTCCCCGCTTGCTCTTGTGAGCACGATAACGGTCCACTGCTCTCCGGACGCTGTAGTGAGCGGGGCTTCAAATCCATGTATCTGGTCTGCCTGATCAATATCTGTGTCGTATGACAGCAAAGGATGACTAGCACTGCTGGAGATGGGACCGATGGTAACGCCAGGGACCTGCTTCACCAGCTCCAAAAATGCCGCCTCAACTGTCTCAATATGGGCTCGATATGCAGGCATTTGTAATTTCTCCAACATTCTTTCACCAAACGGTGAAACTACCGCCATTAACGAAAGGCCACACATCTTCATTATACATGCATAATTCACCATACGGTGAAACACTTGTAATTCGATTTGGAGCTTTCTCCTCTTCCGTTATGTCCTTCACGGGCGTGGCGTTGGCTTCACCATATGAAAGTAAACACACTCCTATTGTTCGCCCTAACGAGCCTGCCTGGACTCCTGCTGCTATCAATTGATCTGTTTTCAATATTTTATGGTGCTGACAAGGTTATCGATTCAGGAATTGACATAACCGAGAACACTTTGGATGAGCTTAGGACATACCATCGGAATTAAGTCGTCTTCTTAAGTCGTTTCAGTCTTAACTGGGCTTGCCGCAATGTCTCAGCTTTTCTACTGAAACAAAAGCGCACGTACTTTTTCTCAGCCGAGGCAGGTCTAAAAAAGCTTGACCCTGGTACAACTGCCACACCTACGTCTTTCACCAGAAACTGCGTAAAATCAACGTCGCTGTCAAAACCAAACCTGCTTATGTCACTAAACACGTAGTAGGCACCTTCCGGTGTAAAATACGTGACGCCAACTTCATCCAAAATCTTGAGCAACATGTCGCGCTTGCATGCATAATCTTTGGCTAGATCATTGTAATACTTCTCATCTAGCTTCATCGCTGTCACACCAGCACGTTGCAGTGGTGCTGGGGCACCAACGGTGAGAAAATCATGAACCTTACGTATAGCACGGGTCAGCTCAGGGCAAGCAATAATGTAACCCACACGCCAACCAGTGACACTATAGGTTTTTGACAAACTGTTTATTGTTACTGTCAACTCTTCCATACCAGGCAGGCAGCCAATCGCTACATGCTCTTTACCATCAAACAAAATGTGTTCGTAAATTTCGTCGGTAAACGCCATCACTCCCCATTTCTGACAAAGCCTGGCAATTACCTCAAGCTCCTGACGCGCAAAGACCTTTCCTGTAGGGTTATGTGGTGAATTTATGATAATGGCGCGTGTTGTCTTATTGAAAGCCCGTGCTAACTCTGCTTCATCAAAAGTCCAGTCAGGAGGATAAAGTGAAACATACTTTGTAGTAGCACCACTTAAGAC
>JACQVM010000180.1 GCA_016209785.1 Candidatus Melainabacteria bacterium
CTCCTATAAGAAGTGGTTTCAGAGGTTCTTTAGTAGGTGACTTTGAAAGTTGCTCAATGGACTGTATTTTCTCGTCCAGTGCTTTAGAGAGAGGAATGATGTTCTTATTAACGTGAGCACGGAATTGTTCCAGCTCTTTAGACAACTGGCTCTTAAACTCTGTAAGCTCCGACTTGCTAGCTATTTGGGCAGCTTTCATGTTGGCTTCCCATTTGCTTCTTGTCTCTTCTAGTTGACAAGCCAGTTTATCGGTCAGCTTGGCAAAAGACCTTTCTTGAGCCGCTACAGATTCTTGGAAAAGACGCTGCTGACCGGTAATCTTGGCAGACAGAGCAGATGTAATACTATCGGCAGACTGTTTTAGCATTCGGTCAATCTCGCTTCTGGAATACGTTGCATACTTAGTTCCAGTCTCTGCAACAGCCTTAGCTGGGACCTCAGCCTCACGGCTAGCTCCTTGCGTCTGCGACATCATTTCTAAGGAAGCTATGATAGGAATATGTCCAGCCGGCAAAGCAAACACCTGAAAGGCACCTGCTGGAAACTCATCTACATACTTGTCTTCGGCAATAAATCCCATCGTTCGATCTTTAAAATTAACCCTTACATAAAAGTGTTCACGTTGATCTGGCTTAAGCTTGAGCTCACCAGCAAACCCAACAAGAACCTTCTCAGGCAAAAAACTTGCCACATAGTTAGTCCTTACCCAAGGACAAAGAGGTGCTGGTCCCTTCACAGCATTCTCAACACTACTCCAGCGCTCCTTGCTATACCGAGAAGCTAATTCAGATGGGGACGTGTTGCGTTCAATTTCAAACACAACTCGGCCTTCTGTTTTCATAACATCAAGGTAAGCAACCCGAATGTTGGGAGAATCAAACCTAGCGGTAAAGCCAACTGCTTCCGAAATACTTTTCACGCTTTCAGGTGGCAGGCGATAAACTCGCCCTTGATACTTCTTGTCACTCTCCAAATATCTCAAATCAAAAAGCCCAAACTCGCTCACCCAAACCTCGGTGGTTTCAACTGTTGCTAAATCCTGCATTTCTAAAACCATTGTTGTTCCCACTAATTGCTATTACAACCGAGACAGTATCTCATGTTAGTTTAAAAGTGAACAAGCAGCAACGGCTTAACCTAAAAACCAGCCTCTGGACTGCTCTTAACTTCGGCACTGGTCTGAGGCCCTTCTGCCGAGCTTTGGTTAATCTCGGCAAGCCCAGGGTCAACCCGGGCTATATCAAGGAACATAGGAGACAATCTCTCCTTCGGATGCCAGCGCTGAAACTGGCGTACCTGAGCTGAAGCTTCTGCTGCTTTGCCATCGGCCGATAAAGCTCTTGCTAAGTGCAAAAGGTCTACATGACAGTCAGGACATACTCCAAGAGCCTCCCTAAATTTCTCCGATGCATCAGAATACTGTCCATCAGACAATTGCAAAAGCCCTAACTCATGCAAGATATAGTAATCCTTTGGGTGAGAAGCCAAGGATCTCTTGCCACGTTCCACGGCCTCAGTAGCCTTGCCTTGGCGACTGAGGGACCGAGTCCGTGATACTTCCTTAGTCCAGTTGAGTGTTCGTGCTTTCAAAAGATAGGCGTTGTCATAGTTGTCAGCTAAATATGGATCCCAGGCAAAGTCATGCTGGATAGGATAACCAATGGCTGTCATGGTCCGCTGAATCCAAGGCTTACGTGTACGCTTTATCAGTTCCGCAATGCGCTTTTCAGCACGGCTCTTGTCACCTTGCAGAACATCCAGTTTAGCCAAGATAAGCAAATTGGGCTGATAAGGCCATATTGTTTGAGCCTGCTCGGCTGCCTCACGTGCACTGGCAAAATCCCCTTTGAAGTAGTTTACTGTTGCTAGTCCTTGGTAAGCCACCTGAGAGTTTGGATAGCAACTTGTTAGACGACCAAAACATTCGCCAGCATGCTCTAAGTCTGCCTGGCGCAAATAGCTGTAACCAAGATTAGCGTATACATGGCACAAATTAGGACTTAACTCCAGAGCCTTGCGCCAAGCATTAATTGCCTTGTCATAGTTGTGCATAAGATAATGGGTAATGCCAATGCTAAGCACAGTTTCACTTACCTTAGGAGCCAGTTTGTAAGCGTGATGCAGAGCATCAAGGCCTTCGGAATGGCGCTCCTTGATATCCAGGGCAAGTCCCAGCAAAGCATAAGGTAAATAGTCGGCTGGGTCTGATCTCGTAGCTTCTAGCAAGGAAGCAATAGCTTGATCAATTGAACCTTTGGTCAAATAAGTGACTCCTGCTGAAGCAAGACTTTGAGATCTCTCGCGCGCCCTATAGTCCCAGCTCTGAGTTTGGGCTAATGTAGGCACAACTGTCACAAGACAAACCAAACACAACCCGACAATTCTCAACACAAACACTCTCACAACATGTCCTCATCAAAATACAAACACTGGTCTATCCGGTAGTTCTTCAAAATCAGCCTCCGAAAACGAGTACAGTCTGGCAGGACGGAAAGAAGACTCCTTGCTAGTCTCGTCTAATTTTTGCAAAACACCAGAGGAAAGAAACTTTTTGCGGAAGTTCCGATTGTCTACAGATTTCCCAAGCACTGCCTCGTATACTATTTGCAAGTCCCTCAAGGTAAACTTATCAGCAAGCATCTTAAATGCAGCAGGCGAATATTCAATCTTGTACTTAAGCCGCTGATGTCCATAGGCAACTATCTGCTTGTGATCAAAAGCAAGGTCAGGTAACTCGCTAACTGGCCACCAGGCCACACCACTGGCGGAAGAACTAGCTTTGAGCTCAAGCTCTTCTTCCTTTAACAAGGCAAGATAAGCAACAGCAATTACCCGTCCCCTAGAATCACGCCCCCGATTACCAAAGGTGTAAAGCTGCTCTAAATACACATTAGAAACATTGGTTTGTTCTTTGAGCTCGCGTGAGGCAGCATCATCAAGATTTTCATCTTTCTCACAAATAAAGCCGCCTGGCAATGCCCAACATGACTTACATGGATCATATTTCCGCTTGATAAGCAGAACCTCCAGCACTGCATCATGAATTGCCAGCGCAACAATATCTAC
>JACQVM010000175.1 GCA_016209785.1 Candidatus Melainabacteria bacterium
ACCTTGAGGCCAGGCAGATACTTGAAAGCGAAATCTCCAAGTCCTTGGCATCGGTTGGAGCAAAAGGACAGTTTTCGTGGACAACTGGTGGGAGTCCTGCTGACAAGAACCTTAATCAGCCAGTATAACTAACAATAAACACTAGGTTAGCCAGTCCTGACCAACGACGGGACATAATTGACCCAGTAAAAAAATACATGGAAAAAGCACAAATCCCCAGTTTGATAATGAATGATTCTGCCTCGCGTGCAACCTGGACATATACGATTGTGCCACCGACTCCCACATCCAGCACGGAAAGCGAGGCACCATCGCCTCAATAAAACAGAGAATAAGCCAATGAAAAAGTTCAGCTTTATGCTTTTTGGTATGTGCATGCTTGTAGCGTTTGTTGGTAATATTACGCTCATGAGTGAGGCATTTGGCAACAAAGATAGACACGCCGAGCACAAAAAGCCTGCTGGTAATGATGTTCACTTTACTACGATAGACAGTGGCGTATCTAGTGGCATAGCTACACGAGAAAGCCTCGTGATTAGAGACGAGGGCGACTGGTTAGCACTATGGAGACGACATGCCTCTAATCGCTTTCCCGCCCCTTCTGCCCCAAATGTAAATTTTTCCTCGGAGATGATCATAGCAGTTTTCAGTGGTGGACGCGGCTCTGGTGGATACGCCATTAAGGTAGAGCGCATCACAGATAGTGGTACTGAGCTGGTAGTTACTGTAGGTGAAACAGGCCCAGAGCGGGGCAACATCAACACCATGGCCCTTACTCAACCATTTCATATGGTGCAACTTGCTAAAGCTTCCGTGCCCGTTGTCTTTCAGGGAATGTAGGCTCTCAATCAAGTTTATCTACCATAACGCAGAAAAATTAGCAGATCTATAATATGTACTAAAAGAGTTGTGTCAATTTTGACGTGGCAAAACCCTCAAGAAAGGCAAACAAAAGGACCAAGGAGGAGTCTATATGAGTATCGCCAAAAGGATATTCCTGTTCATTGGCTTAAACATACTGATTATTACAACCATTTCTGTGCTGTTGGCCGTATTTAATGTACAGCCTTATCTCACACAATATGGGCTTGATTACGTTAACTTGGCTATCTTTTGCTTAATTTGGGGAATGGGGGGAGCATTCATTTCCCTGGCATTATCACGTGCTATAGCAAAGTGGTCTTATGGGATCACCTTAATTAACCCAGCAACTAGCTCGGCTGCCGAGCGACAGCTAATCGAGATGGTGCATGGCCTTTGCCGTAAAGCTGGCCTTGAGGTTATGCCAGAAATTGGCATTTACCAGTCGGACGAGGTAAATGCCTTTGCCACAGGACCAACAAAATCACGTGCCCTGGTTGCCGTCTCAAGCGGACTACTCAACAATATGACCGGAGATGAAATTGAAGGAGTGCTCGGGCACGAGGTGTCTCACATTACCAACGGCGACATGGTAACGATGACGCTTTTGCAAGGTGTGGTCAACGCATTTGTTATGTTCTTGTCACGTGTCATTGCCTACGTTGTGACACGCGGAGACAAGGACTCACGGGGCGTTTATTGGATTGTTACTTTTGTGTTGCAAACTGTGTTTCTTATCCTAGGATCTATGTTGATTGCGCTTTACTCCCGCCATCGCGAGACCCGGGCTGATGAGGCCAGCGCTCAATTAGGTGGACGTGAAAAGATGATTCGCGCGCTAGAAGCCCTTAAACGTACCCAGGAACGACTAGACCCACGGGCCCAACCAGCTATGCAAACATTGAAAATTTCCACCGAGCCAAAGGGCATCTGGCGTTTCTTTGCAACACATCCACCGCTCGATGAGCGAATTGCCCACCTGAGAGGCGAAGGCTAACATAACAAGCCAAAAGGAGGAAGCATATTTATGGCAGTTGCTTTTTCAGCAGAATCTGCTCCAGCATCTAGGCAACCTTATTTAATTGGTGGAAAGGACATCCGTTGCTACTATCACTTGTTGGTTATAGTCCTGATGCTTGCCGGGCTGCTTGTGCTTTTCTGGTTTGGCTCACGTTATCCTCAGCTTTTTCATAAAGCACATGAGCTAGGACATCAAGCAGTCAATTCGTTTATTTACAATTCAGAGCTAATTGTCGCTTCCAGCAACGCTGGATTTGCCGAGCGTGTGTGGGTTTCGTTGGTCAATTGGATTTGGTCAATGCGCATTGGCATGTCCTTTGGACTTGCTTTGGGTGCTTTGCTACACACAGCCTTTGAATTCTATCCACCAAAGCTTTCCAACAATATCTACCTCAATACTCTCAAGGGCATCATGATAGGTACTCCTGCTGCTGTGTGCGTTAACTGTGCAGTACCAATAGCCTGCGGACTAACAAGAGGCAAAGCACGTATTGAGTCAGCGCTTTCATTTATGTTTAGCTCACCTACACTTAATTTTGTCGTTGTCTCTATGGTTTTTGCAGGATTGCCCGTTGCTTACGGGATTATCCAATATTCACTGCTGGCCTTGGTTTTGCTAGCTTTAGTACCCCTGATTGTTTATGTGATGCAAAAGGTGTCAAAAGCATCTGACACAGAAGATACTGTAAGTACTTGCTCAGTCCCAATTATCAGTGATTGCAACCAAAGTTTGCTTGAGGCAACCAAAGATGTTTTGCAAGCATATGGCAAAAATCTTTGGTCCTTAATCAAGACAGCAGTTCCCATAATGCTTATTGCAGCTATTATTAGCTCAGTAGTTATGGAATTGCTTCCGCTTCAGGTTATCTTTGCACATGTAAGCTTACTGGCCCTCACCGGGCTAGCATTAGTAACAGTCTTATTGCCAGTACCAATTGCTCTTGATGTCATCGTAGCTCAACATTTATATACTCAGGGTGTTCCTGCACCTTATGTCATGCTGTTCTTGTTTACACTGGGCACTTATAGCATATTGCCCATGCAGTACTTATGGAAAGAAGTCTCGAAAAAACTAGCCATGACTTTGTATTTCATGTTCGTAACTCTAGGGCTTTGTGCAGCATACGCAATCCAGTTTTTTGTGTAGTTTGGGAACAAGCGTGACCTCGACAAAGC
>JACQVM010000197.1 GCA_016209785.1 Candidatus Melainabacteria bacterium
CACCTCCTGATCTCTTATCTTCAGCTTGCTCGGCGTGGAGCTTAAGTGCTTGCCTATATGCTTGTGCTGCTTTGGCTAGTTGTCCTTGTGCATAAGCTGCATCACCACGTAATTCCCAAGCAGAGATGGATTTAGGGTTGCGGGCAAGAAGGCGCACTGCAACCTCTTCTACACGTTTGTATTGTTGGTCTAAGAGGTAAAACCGTCCTGCAATATAGTCATTTTGCTCAGTGTTGTTGGGCAATGAGCTTTTGCCTGTTAGTGTCAGCGTTATGGCATTACTGGACACCTTCCCCTGCCACATGTCTGGTTGAGTTAGTGTGTTGAGGGTTGCCTGAACTAAATAAGTTCCTTGGGGTAGTTTAGAAAGACTGAGTGGGTCAAGAGTATAGAGTAGGCGAACAGATGTCTTGCCATCTAAAGTAATACTGGTGGCAGAGGTGAGTGTGGAAGCAAGGGGTCTGACCAGTAGCGATATACTCTTGAACGATGCATCTGTTACATCAAAGGTAATGAAGCGGCTGACTGGAGTAGCCTTTGAGCCCAACTGTATGGTGGGTACAGGTTGTTGCCCGGCAGACTCTGCTAGCTCTTTTAACTCTTCGGGAGAGACTGTATTTTGTCCTTTCTTAGATTCCTGATGGACCTTCTGGTAGGCTAAATTAGCTAGCTGCATGTTAGCTGCTGTAGGATTTGATAGGGAGATTTCTAACCAGACTGGTTGCTGACCGTCAGAGCTGATTGTTGTCTGGCTTCGAGAGCTTAAATGCATATAGGGCACGGCTTCTGGGCGTTCATTTGCAAGTGTAGCAGCAATGGCCGAGAATATTGGCAAGAATGCTAGCCACAATCGAACAGTAATAGAAAGTAAAGCTTTATTGCCCATCATTTACCTGGAATTGAGCTTGACAGTCTCCACGAAGTGCTGAGCCTGCACAGTGATTGCCACCATTAAAGCTGTGTCCATTAGGTGTTACACAAAACCAGTCTGGATTCCAACTGGTAGGTGCGCAGTCAAACACAGGACCATGAAAGTTAGCATAAATGCATTCAGGCGGATTAGGATATCTCATGATGCACTGCTCATCGCCGCTCATGCGATTTTGGGGCCGACCTAGCCAAAAGTAGCGTGGAAGCGGCAGTCCACACAAAGTAGGGTGAGCCCAAGCATCATGTAAAGTAGTAGCCACACCCATTGCAATTTGCCTATCTATTACGTCCTGCCCCCACCTATCTGAATGGTGCACCACGTGAGTTGCATGCCCTAGCTCGTGCGCTACTGTAGCTGATACTGTCTGGGCGGCCGAGAGCTCACGTATTCCTCCCAAGACTTGAATCTTAAGCCAGTCTATGGCTACCTTTTCAACCTTTTTCGGGGTTACTGGAAATGCTGCGCCAGAGGGTGTAAAAGTGTATCCAAGAACTCCTCCTGGTTGCATTTCATCAACTAACAGTAGCCCATGTTGAGTTACTACATTGGCATGTCCGCTGTTAAAGTTTATGATTCTTTGTGCATCTCCGTTGTATTCCTGAGGTCTAATAAGATGGCAACGTATAAAAGAAGCATCTTGATATTTATACACACCGTCAGCTAGTCCATCTCTGTCATGGATGAACAAATCTTTTCTTTGCCAGCTTGTACGCTCATGTTGTCTGAGGCAGCGGAAGCCTCGGTATTCTTCGTAAGCGCTTAAGCCATCTCCGTTGACTCCATCACCACGGGGATAGCTATCTTGGTCGTCAGTGGCCCTTGGATGTTGTCCAACCCTGTCCTCATAAGCGTCCGCAATTTGGTTTAAGTTGTCGTCTTTTGGTAGCTTAACTGCATGGGAGACGACTTCGCGGAGTTCTCCAAAGTCTTCCGTTCCATCGCCGCTAGGTCCAGTACCTTGGCGGAGAATGGCACAATCAAGACAGGTTGCTTGAATGTCTCCCCAAGCCCCAAAGTCCTCACAAGCAACAGAGATTGTTTTTCTTGTCTCTTCAGCCCTAGTATAAGCACTTTGAAAGTAATGGTTTTGTCCTGTAAGGTCCACTTGGCATTGCAGGGTTGTGTTTTCCTCCTGGGGCAAATAAAGATCAGGAGTTTTCTCTGTGCCAGAGTTTAAGCATTCGCCACGTTCATTAGAAGCTTGGGTAAGGTGAAAGGTAATTCGTCTGCGTTGGTTAGTGGGTACCCAGCGACTATTGGAGCGATCTTGCTCATAGAGCTGGGCAGTGACCGCGGTGAGGCTAGGATTGCGGGGAATCCAGGAGTCATCTTGACGGTATAGATGAATGCCTAGCCTCAATGGTCTTGTCTCTGTTACAGGCTGAGGAGTTTGTGTAACTGGTGTCGTAGGCTCTCCTGTTCCATGGGAAAGTCTACCTTTTGTGGTGCCACTACCGGAAGTGCTTGCAAGACGCTTGCCTTGCTTGAGCGTCAGATCTACAGCTCTAAATATTTGGTTAACGCGCTCGTTAAAGTTCCTGTGTTCTTGAGGTGTAAGTGATTCAGTAGGTGTACCTGTTGTTTCTAGTACCTGACTGCTTATGGATTCTCGGGTTACATCATCTTCACGACTTTGAGTACGTTCGCCCAACATCCTCCAGATTGCCAATTGTGATATTGTAGACTGACGTCGCTCTTGTGCTATGACAAGACGCTCATAGGCATGTTCTTGAGACAAACGGTGAGCTGCCTCGACAATGCTTGCAATGATGGTGCCTACTGTTTGGTCTGGATAACGACCTGGCACATATACTACCCCTTCAGGTGGAGGAGGCTTAATGAGCCGGGTTGATGCACACACAGTGGTTAGCTCGGTGGATACAGTTTCACCAGGACCAACAGCAATGGTCTGCCCTTCTGTCACCATCATGATTTGAAAGGAAGGATTGCTTGGAAGAAAGAATTGACCTCGTGGGATGATAATGCTCTGCGATATGTTGGTTGGATTGGTAAGTGTAAGCTTGCAATGTGCAGTAGTGGTGCCGTCACCAATTAAGGAAGCGCTTATCTGTGTGTTTCGCAAGCCCTCTTCAAGAGTCTGGGTTGTTTTTGTCTCTGGCAGAGACAATTGATTGTTGGTTGCTTGTGTGGTATCAGGCTGTGCTGCGAGTGTACTCTGTGCGGGTGCCAGTATTAGGAACCCTAAGACTGCAATGAGAGCAAAAATACTTGAGGTAAATCTCATGTTGTCTGTGAGCCTGAAAGCCAAGTGGTTGAGCTCATAAATCATGCGCCCAGTAGGATTTGAACCTACGACCTCATGGTTCGAAGCCACGCACTCTATCCAGCTGAGCTATGGGCGCAATACACAAGATCATAACGTATAAAATGCTGCATGTATGTGACGGCGTTGTTAAGAGCTGCCTCGTGGAGATTTGGTTTTTGGGGAGAAAGTTGCTACCGGACTTCATAAGATTACTGACTAGTCTCGATGTAGAGGTGGACAGGCATACCTACCGATGTGAGAAAGATATTTGGGTCAGCTCATTTGTGAAACAGTTCGTCATCTTTAACATGGGCCAGATAAATGTCGGTTGACAACATATGCATTCCTAGGATCAGGCCTGCATTGTGTATTGAGCCGTCTTAACAAAGGTTGGTGACACATACTGAAGAATGTCCTGATACCGAACGGGTCCAAATTCAAGGCAGATTCTTACTAGTGAGTTGGAGCACCAGCGCGTTCTGTCGGCCCAGCACCAATACGCAGCAAGGTAGTTTTGTAGGTACTTTCGTGAGATGCCATGAAAGTTGCAGCGGATAAAGTCGAGAGAATTGTTGATGATCATTGCAACTGTAGCTGTAACGCTTGATTGTGAGGAAACCACCTCTTTATGCTTGGGACCACAGGCGACATACTGGTTGCCAGGTAAACGTTTTGCAAACCCTGTCAGCTCCAACATCGTAAGAGCGGCCGCCAATTCGTTGGTTGGCATACCAATGCGCCTGCACAGCGCATCTACATGAATAGGTTCTACCGCCAAGGCTTCGTATACTTCTAGCTCGTGACTGGAAAGTGCTTCTTTTTGCTGTTTTACATAGCCTGACGTAGAGTCCATCAACTTCACCCTGGAACTGGCCCCTTGTGTATCTAAATTACGACATAATGCTGCGGTTTTGCCTTCATCTTCTGATGTCTTGACAGTGGGACCTGAAGCGACCCGTTGTTGATCAATTTCTTTTTGCTCAGCACGAGGGTGTGCTCTTGCAGGTGTTTCCCGACTGTGCTTACAGAACACAGGGAGAAAACACAATGAAGCAATGGCAGGAGCCTCTTCGTCCATATGGCTTTGAATCACCATGGTAATCTTCTTGAATATCTGCAG
>JACQVM010000198.1 GCA_016209785.1 Candidatus Melainabacteria bacterium
CCCTAGGCGTGTGATCAATCATGTCTTCACCAACAAATTGCAGGGCATTATCTTGATCACGCTTGTAGACGCGAATTTTACCCTTGGGCATAGGAAGCCCCAGGTGATTAGCTTCAGTGTTTTGAATCTCTAGTTTAACTTGAATCTTTTGGCTGTCCTCTCTATGCCAAATTCCATAGCCAAACTCGCCTGCTGCTGGTTCGAATATAAACAGCTTTTTTGTAGGTACACTGTTGACACTAAACAAGCTAAGTTGTTTGGTTTCATTTTGATTTACATCGGTCTTTCCTTGAAGTGTATAAAGATGGTATTCAGCAAATGCTTGTTCTTTAAACTGTGGTGCCATGGACTCAGCAGCTCGCAGCTCTGCCTTGGCCCTGTATAGTACACGAGGCTCTATCTTGTGAACATCGCCTGCAAGAAGCTTTAGGGAGGCACTCTTATATGTGGCTCCAGATTTATTGTCGATGGTTACCCAACTGGTTAAATCTGCACTGGTATCATCTACGTTGGAGACAACAACATAATCACATCTCCAGTTTAGTCCCCCTGTTTGATAGGTAATCTCAGTTTGGTGTTTGCCAGCCTTGTTTGATTCGAGTTTCCACCACAAAGATGGTTTGGAGACAAGTCCTGTTGGGAGTTCCTGCAGGTGGATCTCGCCTGATGGGTTTAATACGATACCGTTTGTGGTCTTCAGCACCAGCCCTTGATGCCGGGTTAAGACATTGCCTTGGGTGTCCGATACTGTTGCTACCGGCTGGTTCAAGAGAATGCCGGTGAGCTCTTCAACTTGCCCGTTTGCCAGTACCTGTTTACATTTGATAGTCTTACCGACAGACTTAGACAAGATAGTGGTTGGATCCATCAGGTCGTACTGATAGTTTTGTTCTCTTACTGTCACTGCATTTGGTGCAGTAAGAGAGGTGAAGTTGACAGATGTAGGATCTATCATGGCTGACACATCTTCAAAGCGTAGATAGTTGACTCCGTCTTTGAGATCTACTGTACGAATGTCTTTCACAAGTCCAAAATCTTGATTGTAAATGGTTAGATTGATTCCCTGAGAATCCGAGGCTGTGACTTGTTGAGCTGAGAGACTGGTGGTAGTCCAAAGCCATGTAGCACATATGGATAACGTTATCTTTGGCAACCATTGTGTTGCTCGCCTGCTAGTAGACATGATTGCCAATCTCCTCACTCAAGATAATTACAATTTAGAAGATCTTACTGCCTGAGATAAACGGCGTGCTAGCCCAACATCCAGTTCGTGGCCAGCTTTAATGCTAACGAACTTAGCGGCAAAAGCCATAGGGTTAACACCAGACAACGTTAGGTCGCCAACTAAATCCAGTAGCTTGTGGCGCACAGGTTCATCAGGAAAACGTAGCGGTTGGCTAAAGCCAGAGGTCGTTAAGCTCACAACCTCGTTTTCAAGTCCAAGGAGCTTGTGCTCGCTTATGGTGCCAAAGGTTCTAGCATGGGAGAGCTCAGAAATATCCATGGTGGTGTCCCATACCTGCCATATTTTGCCAATTGCCGGATGGTCCCAATCCATGTGATAACTGACAGAAAATCGATCATCAGGTATTGCCAGCACGACCTTGTCCTGGTTGGATACAACAATTGGTTCAGTAAGCTTGATGCATGGGGCGATAGTGCATTGGCGCCAGCCAGCACTTGCAAAAAGATCAATCCAAAAGGCAGCACTGCCATCACCGAGGGGCATTTCTGGTCCATCAACCTTAACTAGTAGATCTGTTAGTCCAAATAGGCTGGCCGCAGCTAGAAAGTGTTCTACAATGCAAAGTCGAGCATTCCCAGCCCCAAGGGCTACATTGCGCAAGGTATGTACTACAAAATCAGCATGTGCTGGGATTGGTACGAACGTGCCATCGTGAGATATCTCAAAGACAATTCCAGATCCAGGTTCTGAGCGTGTTATCTCGACAGAGATATCCTGACGTGATGTAACTCCGCGCCCTGAAAAGCTTATTGTTTGTTGTTGACAGGATCCGCGTGTTGTCAATGAGCACTACCTCGCAAGCTGATGATTCGCTAATAGTGCTTCCAGCTCTGCAACTTTCTTTTGCAGAGCCTTGAGCTCAGAGTAAATCTTGGGACTCTTGCGGATGTGTGCTATTTGTGTAAAGTACTCACGCGCTGGCATAGCAGGGCTGCCAACGACAACCTCTCCGTCAGCAACATCTTTCATTACTCCAGCTTTGCCTTCTATGATTGCGTCTTTGCCAATGTTGATATGATCCTTGACACCAACATGTCCTGCAAGTATAGCTCTGTCTCCTATGGTGACTGAGCCAGCAATTCCAGTCATTGAGACAATGATTGCTTCTTTGCCAATCTTACTGTTGTGAGCAATCATGACTAGATTGTCAATCTTGCTGCCTGCACCAATTACGGTAGCACCCATAGTGGATCGATCAATAGTTGCATGTGAGCCTACCTCAACATCATCCTCAATTACAACTGTCCCAATCTGAGGAATCTTAATGAGCGGATTAGGTTCGTCAGACAACTCTTGAATGCCTGCCATCCGCAGTTCCATATTAGATGGTCGCTCAGTGACATAACCAAAACCATCAGCACCGAGACTGGCACCTTGCTGCAAAATAACTCGATTGCCAATTTGTACATAATCAGCAATAAGGCATCCGGGATGAAAGAGGCAATCCTCTCCTATAGCAACCTCGCCGCCAATTATGCATCCGGACATAATTCTGGTGCCACGGCCAATTTTTGTTTTTGGCCCAACAACTACCAACGGCCCAATGCCAACATCCGGGCTTACGTCACAAGTGGGATGTACAATTGCAGTTGGATGAATTCCTGGTTCGGGCAAATATCTTTTAGGTGCTATAGTCGAGAGCATCTTTTGTAGTGCAAGCAATGGTCTTTCTACAACAATGGTAGGTAGTGAAGTCTTGACGCCCTCAGGTACGACAATACCTGAGGCCCGACAGTGGGAAATTTCTCGCAGTACCTTTGGATCAAAAGCAATAGTTAAATCACCGTCGCACGCTAATAATGGTGAGGTGGACAGTCTGCTTACCCTGATGTGCGGAGGTCCTTCGACTCTACCGCCCACAAGTAGTGCTATTTCACCTAAGCTAAGCTCTTTGGGCAGTTTCACCTTACCTTCTCCATCTAAATGCGAGCCGGGCTAGAAACAGATTTACCCGCGCAACTGGATAGTTGTTATGGTGCAACAAACATACAACATGATTAGCAGGTGAGTGTTGCAAAGGGTGTAAAGCTGCATACATCACTGAGACTTTGCCTCAGCGTTCATCAGAGTAACAAAAAACCACTACTTTGTGGTTGGTTTTGTCGTACCAGCATTTGCTAGTCCTGTTAGCCTCTTCACAACACCGTCGGTTAGGTCAACGCCACCTACCAATACTGCTTGCCTTAAAATGACAACATCTAACTTACGGTTGGCAGCTTCACCCTTGATGGCAGAGTCAATTTCGGCTTCAAGCTGGGTTTCAAGGGACTGTGCTCTGGCTTGTACTTTCTTGACTTCATCGTCAATAGCAATTTGTAACCTGCGCTGCAGACCTTCTAGTTCAGCGGGTGGCTTCTTGGCATTTTTTGCCTCTTCATATTGCTTGTTGCTGTCCTCAATGAGCTTATGTACCTTTTCTTCTGCTTTCTTGAGCTCTTCGGCAGCCTGCTGAGCCTTAGGATAACTGGTTACTACTTTGTCTCGGTCAACAGTACCTACGCCTTGTGCTTTGGCTGTTTGCAATTGTGCGCTTACAGGAAAGGCAATAGCAATGGCGACAGCAGTTGTGGCAATCAATGAAAAAACTTTACGGGAGTTTTGCATCCTCTTCTCCAAAAACTTGAAATATTGAACAACTATGACAACTGGGTCAGTTTACACCATTGCAGCAATGAGAACTAGAGTCGATAAGGATCCCTTTAAGAGAGTTAAAACTTTTCGCCAAATCCTACAGTTACTCTGGGGGTTGTCTTGCCAAGAAGTGAGCTCACCAGGGGCAAACCATAATCAAGTCGAACCATGCCAACCATAGGAACTCGAATACGCAAGCCAAGACCAACTGAAGCTCCAAGCGTAGATCTTTGAAAAAAGCTGTTAACAAGGCTGTTGCCAGTTACCTGTCCAGCATCGACAAAGAAAGTCCCCTTAACATTCTTTTGAATAGCAGTAGCTATGGCAGAGCTGCCGGCGCCAGCAATAGGCAGTTTAAACCTCATCTCGGCAGAAGCCATTAACATAGAGCTTCCAGAGCCTAAATCAGAAAATGCCCGATAGCCACGAACGCCGTTCCAGCCACCAAGACGATACTGAGCAAACTGAGGCATAGGACCTAGAGAGGTCCCACCCTGAACACCAAATGCCAAGGTGGCATCCTTGCTAACTGGAACATATTTGCTGACGCTTGCACCTAGTTTGGCAAATCCGCCACCAGTTAGGCCTAATGATGGACTTGCTGTCAGCTTGGCCAAAGTCCCCTTAGTTGGATCAAACATGTTATCTCGGCTGTCGTAATGCACAGATGGGTTGACGGTAAGGTAGGTGCCACCTTTTAATTGCTTGTTACGAATCTCATTAGCAATCATGCCTGCGGTCTGTGAATCGCTTGCTTTGCCCAACTCTAAAGCACGACGGTTTAAATATTGGAGTGTGCCTTCTGTGTTAAAAAAGCTACCAACGTCAAAAAGATGAGTTGTTTCACCAATAAGCCCAAGGTTACCTGTTAGATTGTGCCCTAAAGGTCGGGTAAAAGTCATGCTTGAACCCACTGTTCGCTGTTGAGACCAGTCAACCGCGAGGCTATTGAAATCGCGAGCAAACGCAGATAAGGCAAGTGAGGTATTAGTTCCTCTAAAGTTTGGCTCAATCCAGGTAGCTTCGACGTTAAACGTGCGTCTGTTCGACAGAAAGTTTGTGCCACCATTGATAAGCTCGTTGCTTATGTTGCCAAACAAACCCGAACCAACTTGAGCATTGAAAGACAAAACCTGTCCACGCCCACGAAAATTGCCGTCAGACATGCTAAAAGAACCAAACGGTCCGGCAATAGTGTCCACGCCACCACCAAGACCAATAGAACCTGTGCGCTTTTCGTCAACCTCTACCTTAAGCACATAACGATCACTGTGGCTGGGATCAGGTACCAAGCTCCTTCTGATGTCTTGAAAATAGCCGTTTGCATATAGTTTGCGTAAATCCGCAGTTAGCTGGCGCTCGTTGTATACGGATCCAGGCTTTATCTTGATTGCATTGCGTATGATGAAATTCTTTGTCTTCTTGTTGCCTACAACCTGAATATCGCCAATTTGACCTTCATTTATTGCAACGCTAATACTTCCATCCGGATCATCGGTTACGTCAACAATGCGGGCAAGCACATAACCTTTTTCGTGATATGCTTGCTCAACTTTGTCGATAGCGGAAGACAGCTCATTGAGATTTTGAGGTTTTCCTAGTTGGTTGGCAAAAATCTTTTGAATTTCCTCAGTTGACATAACTTGGTTGCCTGCGAAGGCAAACTGGGTCACAGGTGCGTTCTCCTGAACACGAATCTTAAGGAGAACACCACCTCCTGCTAATTCTGGAACAACCTGTAGATTGCGATCATCGAAGTAACCCAAGCCATTGATTGCCTTAAGGTCTTGCAAAACCTGTTCTCGACTAAATCGGTCACCCCGCCGGGTTTTTACAACCCCCAGAATGTCTTCAGTGGGTACTAAGCGATTACCCTCTACTGTGACATTCTCAACGGTGAGGTTAGCCTCTTCGCCAGTGACCGACTCGACCCGAGCGTCTTGTGCCGCTACTGGCAGTGCAAGACTGCCTGCGCCAACAACAATCGCTTGACAAACCAAGCTGACGGCAAGCCAAATGCTTATTGCCCACCGGGGCTGTGTTGCCATACGTAACTACACTCCTCAATAGGGCGTCATTTTAACATGACTTAGGAGCATGCCAAGATGTTTCTACTGCAAGCTTAATTTTTGCTCTCTACTTTTACTTTGTATTTTGCTACTTTCTAAACCACTCGACCGGCCGTGGATCAAGATTGATATTTATTTGCTTGACCTCAGTATAGGCATCTAGACCAAAAGTACCTAGCTCACGTCCCCAGCCACTTTGTTTGTAGCCTCCCCACGGGCATTCAGTGTAGGTGTTGTGATAAGCATTTATCCATGTGATACCAGCTCTAAGGGCTTTGACGACTTTGGTTGCTTGGGTTATGTCATTGGTGAATACTGCTCCAGCCAGCCCATATGGAGTTCCATTGGCTAAGTAAATGGCCTCGTCTTCTGTTGTAAATTCTTGCACCACAGCTACTGGGCCAAAAATTTCTTCCTGAACAATGCGTGAGTTGGTTGTAGCACCGGTGAATATTGTTGGGTTAACGTAATAGCCACCTTCGTATTTGCCACCCTTCGGTTGATCCCCGCCAACCTCCAACTTAGCTCCTTCAGTGCGTCCTATCTCAATGTAATCAAGCACACGCTTTAGTTGCTGTTCACTTACCAACGGACCCATTTCAGTGTCTGGATCAAGCCCAGGACCCACCTTAATTTTTTTGCTGCGTTCAGTCATCTTTCTGACAAACTCATTGTGGATTGACCTTTCCACAATAAAGCGCGATGCAGCAGAACAGACTTGTCCAGCATTACAATAGATACCAAACAAGGCATAATCCACAGCAACATCCAAGTCAAAGTCTTTGAACACCACCATTGGTGACTTGCCGCCAAGCTCAAGACTAACCTTCTTTAAATTACTTGTTGCAGCCTGCACAATAATTTTGCCTGTCTTGACACTGCCTGTGAAGGCAATCTTGTCCACTAAGGTACTGTCTGCAATTGGCTGACCAACCTTTGGACCATCACCAAGCACTACATTGACTACACCTTGCGGTAAATCTAATTCTTGTAAAAGCTCGGCTAGAGCAATTGCAGTAAGCGGGGTGTATTCACTGGGCTTTAACACACATGTATTGCCGGCTGCCAAGGCTGGCGCAAGTTTCCAGGCAGCCATCAGAAGGGGATAGTTCCACGGAATAATCTGTCCGCAAACGCCAATTGGTTCCCTAACAACCGTTGTAAATGATGGAGCCGGAACGTCGACTGCTTGCCCTAATGGCTTGGTTATGAGTCCTGCGTAATAGCGAAAACAGTTGGCAGCATCAGCTATGTCATACTGTGATTCTCTTAGTGGCTTTCCAGAGTTAAGTGTTTCTAGTTGGGCTAACTCATCTGACTGGGACTCTATCTTGTCGCTAAGCTTGAAAAGAAATTGTGCTCTTTCAGCGGCTGTAAGCTTAGGCCAAGGACCTTCGTCAAAAGCCTTACGGGCTGCTGCAATAGCTAAATCCACCTGCTTGGCATTGGCCTCGCTTACTCTTGTCAAAGGCTTTCCTGTTGCCGGGTTATACAGTTGACGCTCTGATGCGCCATCTTCAAACTTACCATTAATCCATTGTTGCCACTTGCGGTCTATCTTGACTTTTGGTGCCATTAAGATCTGCGCCATTCTAAGACCCTCCAGGGATTTTCCTACCAAGCTACAGCAAACACTGCCGCGCATACACAAAAGCTACAGTACAAC
>JACQVM010000199.1 GCA_016209785.1 Candidatus Melainabacteria bacterium
TCACCAGCCTGGAAGTGGCGCAGTTTAAGATCGGTGTCAAAGATATAGAAAGCGGGAACGAATTTATTTTCAAAGGCATCAGTAATGGTATGCCAGTTGTCAATAGCGCATGGTTGTTTGAGCTCATATTGTTCTATAGCTTCCTTAACGGCCTCTACGTTGGTATCACTTTCTTGCCTGGGCATGTGTACGGCAATGACCTTGAGCCCTTTTGGCTCGTAAGTCTCAATCCAGCGGCTAATGTCTGGCAATGACTCTTTGCAAATGCCGCAACTGATTGCCCAAAAGTGGACAACGACAACATGTCCCTTGAGACTTTCGGCGGCGATTGGCTCTGAGTTGAACCAGTGCGTGCCGCCTTCAAGGGAGGGCATGGGGTTTTCCATACGCAGTGGCATCGGGTTCTCCTTGTTTGCTCTTGACTAATTTGTCATTTACAAAGTAATCGTACCTTAAAGTTTTCATCCTTTAAGCAAGGCAGACATTTAAGGCAGACGTTTTTCTTCAGTAAAGGTCTTTCATGCCAGGCTGTAGTCAAGTCCCCGCCCTTAAGGGCGGGGTGCTTACAAGGAATGCGGCAGGGGCTTGAACCCTTGCCGCATCTACCACTGAAAGACCTGCGTTAACGCCGGGGTCTGCCCGCATGGGATGAAAACTATACTCCAGGTTTAGGAGAGATTGGCAATTCTAGGCAATCTGGAGGGTTTTCTGACCAGGCTTCCAATCAGCCCCACAAAGTCCGCCCGTCTTGAGTGCCTCAAGCACGCGCAGTGTTTCATCTACACTGCGTCCAATATTGAGAGCATGGACTACTTGGTACTGCAAGTTACCTTCTGTGTCAATAATAAACAACCCACGCAAGGCAATGCCTCTGTCTTCCAGAAGCACGCCATAGTCACGGCTTACGTCCTTGGTGATGTCAGAGGCCAGTGGGAACTTAATGGATCCTAGACCGTTTTTTTCCTCAGGGGTGCTTATCCAGGCTCGGTGACTATACACGCTGTCGGTAGACACAGCTAAAATGTCTGCACCAACTTTCTTGAAATCTTCATATCTGTCACTGAATGCCTTAATTTCTGTAGGGCAGACGAAAGTAAAATCTAGCGGATAAAAGAACAAAACTAGCCACTTGCCTTTGTAATCAGAGAGTTTGACATTTTCCTTTAAAGCCTTCATGTCCTTTGTTGAGGGCATGTCAAAATCAGGAGCCTTTTTCCCAACTTGCAACATATGCGTTAATACTCCATTAAAAATCAACAGTTAAAAAAACCAGACGCTAGCATCTTAGCTGCTCATATAAAAAGGCTTAATGTTGTTAATGGAATTTCCATAATTAATGGTTACAAGGCTCTAGATGCTTGATTAAAAAAGTTTTTCAAGTTTTCTCTTGCTGGAGTAACGTATCAAGAACTTGCCTGAGTCCATGTTCTTTGACGTATTTTTGAATAAGCGGGCTTTGAGGATTCCAGCCAATATTAAGCAAATGCTGCAAATGATCCCTTGGTGTTGTGTTCTTGTTGCTCCGGCCTAACTCAGCATCATTAATCTCGTTCATAAGCCTAACCTCTTAGGAAATATCATTGTACCTGCCAGATTTAGACATTGGTCTTGGTGTAATTGGTTTGACCGCGCAGGTTTTTGTTTGATATCATTGCCAATTGCCTGTTGCAACCCAAGGGCTGTCTTTGACTCAGATGCTCTAGGCAAGATGTGTAAAAGCTCTCTGACAGGCTAAGAGGGTTGTATTTTAGCTGGAGGCACCATGTACGCTATTGTTGAAGCTAGTGGAAGACAATACCAGCTTGAGGCTGGGCGATTTGTTGATATTGATTTGGTATCGGAGCCAGTTGGGCAAACTTTAGTATTTGAGCAGGTTCTTATGATTGTCAATGGGCAAGAGTCTCATCTGGGTCAGCCATATGTGGATGGGGCTAAGGTCATGGGGCATGTTTTATCCCATGGCAAAGAGCGAAAGATTATTGTTTACAAGCAGCGACCGAAGAAAGGAACACGGAAAAAACAAGGACACAGAGAACAATATACGCGCATCTTTGTAGACAGCATCCAGCTTAAAGGTGAAATGCTGGCAGAAGCCAAGAAAGCAGAGAAGCTTGTAGTGAAGGAACCAGCCAGCCCAAAGCCTGAAAAGAAGGCTAAGGTAGCTCCTCCACCTGCAACAGTTAAGAAAACAGCAAGCAGCACTGCTGCCAAGGCTGCTGTTAAACCGAAGGAAAAGACATCTGCCAAAACAACAGCTAAGAGTTCACCTGGAAAGTCTAAAACAAACAAGACCAAGTAATGGCGTTTGCTACCAGGCTATTGACAAAGGGGTAATGGGTTAATATGGCACATAAGAAAGGCGCAGGATCTACACGTAATGGACGGGATAGCCAGTCCAAGCGGCTTGGTGTGAAACGATATGGGGGCGAGCTGGTGCTTGCTGGCAACATTCTAGTAAGACAACGTGGTACTCGAATTCATCCAGGGGCAAATGTTCTTCGTGGTGGTGACGATACCCTTTTTGCTGCATCTGATGGAATTGTTACCTATGAGATGTCTCGCGGGCGCAAACTGGTGTCTGTGTATCCTAATTAAGTGCTCCGTCGCTGTTTTCGACAGCTCCTCCGCACGATAATACGCTCAGCTGCGGACGGCTCAACGCAGTCCTTGCCTCGCTATGTGTTGTTACTCAACCTCCGTCGCTGTCTTCGACAGCTCCTCCGCACGATAATACGCTCAGCTGCGGACGACGCCTTCGGCGTCTGCTCCGGAGCAATGCTCCTTCGCATTGTTCAATTGCTTCGGCGGCTTTCGCCACCTTCGCAACTGCAGTCCTTGCCTCGCTATGTGTTGTTACTCAACCTCCGTCGCCTTGTCCCTCGGCTAACTTATTTAAAGCTCTTTTGAGTTATATTTGCTATTGGTGTAACACCGCATTGTTAGCAAAGGTATAAGTAAGTTGCAAAGCCATTCCTTAAAAAAGGACATCACTGCCGTACTTAAATTGCTTGGCGTTGAGCCACCACA
>JACQVM010000176.1 GCA_016209785.1 Candidatus Melainabacteria bacterium
CACGCTCACATCGAGGATGACAGAGCCGGGCTTCATCTTTCTTACCATGTCCGCAGTCACCACCCGCGGTGCCTGTTTTCCCGGAATGAGCACTGCGCCAATCACCAAATCGGCAGTTGGCAGCAAGCGGTCTAGGTAATGACCAATTGAAAAAACCGTGCGAACTTGTCCGCGGAAAACATCGTCAAGATAGCGTAAGCGCTCAATGGAGCGGTCAAAGATTGTTACACGGGCACCTAGCCCGGCTGCAATCTTGGCAGCATTGGTGCCAACTACGCCACCACCGATAATGATTACCTCGCCCGGCTCCACGCCAGGAACACCACCTAAAAGAACCCCGCGCCCCCCCATGGGACGTTCAAGATAACTAGCACCAATTTGAGTTGCCAGACGTCCAGCAATTTCACTCATGGGGGCTAGCAGAGGCAGATACCCGACGTCAGTTTGGACGGTCTCATAAGCAATGCAGGTTGCTCCTGTCTTGCAAAGGCTGTGAGTTAGCTTAGGGTGAGCTGCAAGATGGAGATAGGTAAACAAGAGCTGCCTTTTGCGCAACAAAGGTATTTCTTGAGACTGTGGCTCTTTGACCTTCAGTATGAGATCGGCCTCAGCAAAAACGCCTTGAGCATCAGGAACAATCTTTGCGCCAGCTTCCTTATATTCCTCATCGGCAATACCACTGCCCAGCCCTGCGCCGGCCTGGACATAAACCGTGTGACCATCTGCAATAAGTGCAGTTGTGCCCGCAACCGTAAGTGCGACCCGATATTCATTGTCCAAAATTTCCTTAGGAACACCAACCTTAGCCAAGGCTCAGCCCTCCATTTGTATACAAAACCTTTTAAATATGGCAGATCTGCTAATTCTAGCCTGACAATGAGCATGGCATATGTGCCCTTGATACTTGTTTTAGAATTGTCTAACCCCTAAAGATCAGTAAGAAGGCGGAGTCATGAGTAATGAAATTGTCATCATAGCCGGCGCACGCACTCCTTTTGGAGCATTTGGCGGCAGTCTTGCCACAAAGACTGCCGCTGATCTTGCTGTAGTAGCAAGCAAAGGAGCGATAAAGAGGGCTGGCGTTGATCCGGAGCAAGTCGATCAGGCTGTTATGGGCAATGTTTTGCAGACTAGCAAAGACGCCATATACCTGGCTCGTCATGTAGCGCTGAGATCTGGGCTAAAGCAAAGTACGCCAGGACTCACGCTTAATATTCTTTGCGGCTCGGGTGTGCAGTCGGTAGCAACTGCCGGCATGCTCATTGGCTCTGGGCAAGCGACCCTGGTAGTAGCAGGAGGAACTGATTCCCTGTCCATGACACCGTATATCACCTGGGGAGTCAGATGGGGGTCGAGGATGGGACACCAGGAGCTGTGGGACGGGCTTGACATCAGAGACTCCATTCCGAATGCTTCCATGGGAGAAACTGCAGAGAATTTGCAGGTTAAGTATCGGATAAGCCGGCAAGAGCAAGACGAATTTGCGCTAAGAAGCCAGCAGCTAGCCAAGTCTGCCCAAGAAACTGGCCGATTTGCAGAGGAGATTGTGCCTGTTGAGGTTACCGACAGAAGAGGCAGAACTCAGATTGCAGACTCTGACGGGCACTTACGTCTCGATACTACGTTCGAAGGGCTGTCTCAGCTAAAGCCTGCTTTCAAGAAGGATGGCACGGTTACTGCCGGGAATGCCTGTGGTATTGTTGACGGTGCGGCCGCAGTAGTTGTTACAAGTTATGATTATGCTGAGAAGCACGGACTAACACCGATGTGTCGTGTTGTGTCCTGGGCGGTCACCGGGGTACCTCCGGAGATAATGGGAATTGGTCCGGTTGCGGCAATTCCTATAGCGCTTGAGAGAGCCGGGCTTACGCTGGATCAAATGGATCTCATTGAAATCAACGAGGCCTTTGCAGCACAGTACATTGCCTGTGAGCGTGAGCTCAAGCTAGACAGGGAGAAAGTTAACGTAAATGGAGGCGCAATTGCCTTAGGGCACCCGTTTGGTGCGTCAGGCACACGCCTAATCCTTACGCTAGCAATTGAGCTAGGCAAGCGCAAAGCTCGTTATGGGCTTGTAAGCCTTTGCATCGGAGGCGGACAAGGTATTGCTATGGTGCTTGAGCGATTATAGCTTGTTGTCAGCAGGGCCCCAGTAGGTGACATGTTTATTGGGACGTACTGGGGTGGGGTCTTCGTAGCCCTCACGGGTATAAATGTATTTTTTTGCTGGATCGGCTGGCTTTGCTGACTCCAAATCTTCTGTTGCCTTTAGCTCAGGCAATATGGAAGGCATGTAGGCAGGTGGTGGCGGCACAAAATAAGTGCCACGATTGACAGGAGCTCTCTTAGCTGCCTTAGCCAGTGCTTCAGCAGCCAGAGATATGGCCAGCGATAAGGACAAACACGTATGCAATAGCACACTTGAACTCTTAAATAGCATGCTCAATTTTCCTATTGTTGCTAGTGCAACTACAGTTTGTGTTAACCATAGATTCGATTTTACCAGAATGGAGAACACTGACTTTGCAGAGTCCTCCATTGGGTGCGGCGGAAAAACAAAAACGAAGGCGACGGAGGACTTCGCAACCAGCTCGAGCGAGCAAGAGCTGCGATGAGCCGGTCGCAGCGAGCGAGGTTGTCGCGCGGAGGCAGACGTAGTCTGCCGGAGCGCTTCTTATTGATACCAATGGTTTGGTCTTTTCACAGGCGGGGGCGCAAAAGTTGTAAGGTCTATACTGCCTGTGCTGCTTAGAGCCATTGATTTACCCCACCAAATCTTAAGATCGGTCAAGGTGCCTTGTTTAGCATGAACTTTTTCTCCATATTGTCTTGGCTTAGGCAACTGGCCACCGAAGGCTTTGTTGGAGTACGGGTTTAGCTTGGCTTCTGTCCGGGCTGCTAGCCGGTATAGTTCTTTCTCCCAAGGATTAAGCGGTTTAACCTCAGACTGTTTATTGGGCAATACTTGCTTTGCTGGAGAGTTTAATGCTGATGACTGTTGCCGATAGACTCTATTGGTTTGATCAGAGGAGATTCGAAGAAAGGTGAACATGTGGTGTTTTCCTCCACTTCTAATGTTTCTATTTTTATCTTGACAAGTCGCCAGCTAAAAGTGTGGCTTCTTAAGCGGCTTTTACATTGATTGCACTTAAGCTGTATTATGTCGCCCTAGGGCTGGCTGAGAACCATTCTGCTTCGGCCAACCTAAAAAGGGCAAGCACAATCATGACAATAGTCTTGGGTTTAATCTTGGGCGTACTGGCCGGCATTTTTAGCGGACTTGTTGGTGTTGGAGGTGGCGTGCTCATTGTCCCGGCGCTGGTCTTTTTGTTTGGCATGTCACAGCATCAAGCACAAGGAACGACATTGGCAATCTTAGTACCACCAATTGGGTTGTTGGCGGCTTGGACTTATTACAAGCAAGGCTATGTTGATCTTAAGATTGCAGCTTTAATTTGCATTGGTTTTTTCCTGGGTGGCTTGTTGGGTGCTAAGGTAGCGACAATGCTATCAGCCAAGGTTCTGCAGAGGGTGTTTGGAGTGTTTATGCTCTTACTGTCGGTAAAAATGATCTTTGGACGGTAGGCGCAGTTGTGCATTAGGAAATTTAAGGCCAATCTTGGTTTTAGGGGCTTAAAAGTTACAACTGCGTGGTACATCGTTTTAGATAAAGGTCACAATTAGCTTAAATGGTTAATGGACATGCACGGTCAAATTCTTGCCGTTGTCCTGACATTACTTTTAGTATTGCCACCAACCGCATTTTGCCGCGGCAGGCGCCAGATGCCGCTGGCCAAGATGCACCCCCCGGCTGTAAAGTCACAGGCGTCTGTGGCAAAGGTGCCCGCCCCGGCTGGGAAGGCACAAAAGCCGACAGTCAAGGTATTGACCCCGAAGCAAGAGTCCCCGACTACTGCCATGCCACAGCTAGTCGATACCCCAGTGGCGGACAAATGGGCATTAATTATTGGCATCAGCAAGTTTAAAGACCCTGGCATCAGTCTTAAATATCCGGCCAAGGATGCTCGCGACCTCTACAACTTTTTAATTTCAGAAGGCAACTTTGCTCCTGATCACGTTAAATTGCTGCTTAATGAAGAAGCGTCAAGAGGTAATATTCTCTCTGCCCTGGGTGACAAATGGCTGCCGCGGGTTGCCAATCCTAACGACTTGGTGCTCATATACATTTCTAGCCATGGCAGCCCTTCTAGCCTTGACGTAGGAGGAGTTAATTATTTAGTAGCTTATGACACTGACAAGGAGAGCTTGTTTTCTACAGGGATTCCCATGCAGGATCTTGTTCGCATGATTAAAGGCAGAGTACATTCAGATCGGATAGTAATGGTGCTTGATGCTTGCCATAGCGGGGCGGCTAGTCCGGACGGTAAAGCAGTCTTCCATCAAGGCAATGTCAACGTTGAAGAGATTGCCCAAGGTACTGGCCAACTTGTAATCTCCTCTAGTGCCCCTGACCAAGTGTCGTGGGAGTCACAAGATAAACCAAATAGTGTGTTCACACGCTATCTAATTGATGGTTTGCGCCAGAACGGAACCAGCACAAAGCTTGGTGCAGCATACCAGTATATGAAGGACAAGGTTCAAGAGGAGGTGCTGCGTGATCGAGGTGTACTGCAGACGCCTGTCTTGCGTAGTAAGTGGGAAGGAAGTGAGTTGGTGTTGGCAGCACCGCCAACCAAGCCTAGACCTGCCTTAAAGGTGCCAGTGGTGGATGAGGCCGTTAAGCCAGCCGCTAATGTATCTTCCGGTGATCGCCAGCCCATCGTGCAAGCTGCTGTTGTTGCACCTACGAAAGAACCTGTTGCTAGTCAGCCAACAGAGTTAACCTTGTGGAAAACTTACATGGACACCGCAAAGAAATTAAGAGAAGAAGGGCGCGTTGTTGAAGCTGAGAAGATCTTAGGTGCTGCTCAAAGGGAAGCAGATAACTTTCCAGCAAATGATCTGCGGCGTATTAGCACTGTGTGTGAGCTGGCGGATCTTTATGTAAGTCAACAAAGGTATTCAGACGCTGAACCAATCTGCTGGAAGGTATTGCCAGAGCTGGAGAAAGCCTCAGCGAGCCACAGTGTTGAGCTGTCGGCAATTCTTATAAACTTGGGTGAAATTCTAGCTCAGAAAGGCAAGTATGGCGATGCTGAATCTATGTGTAAGCAAGCGTTGTTGCTGCGTGAGAAGACTCATGCCTCTGAAGATGAAAGCACAGCCAAATGCCTGGATATATTGGCACAAGGTAATTTCCAGGCAAACAGGTATGCTCCTGCAACAGAATTAGCCCAGAAGGCATTAGCCATCCGAGAAAGAAGTGCCAGTTCAGATGAACGTGCGCTTGCAAAAAACATTAAACTGCTTGCAGCACTAAATGTAGCTCAAGAAAGGTACAGTGATGCTGAGAGCTTTGGTAAGCGGGCGTTGGAGTTAAGTGAGCGTGTGTTTGGCCCCAATAGTCTACAAGTAGTTGAAAGCCTAGATCTTTACATAACAGTGCTGTCCAAGCTTCAAAGAGCTCCAGAAGCCAGGCGGCTTGAATACCGAGCTAAGGCAATACGTGCCAAACTTGGCAAGCCAAGTTCGTCCCGTTACTGATACAGCTAATTAGCTGAACAATACTTAGGAGGGCAAATGAAGGGCTCTATGATTTTATGGGTACTTATCTTTCTTGGTGCCCTGGTCCAGATTGTTTTACCGGCGGCCATGGCGTCCAATCTTCCAGCCAACCGTCCTGTAAATGACAAGTGGGCACTGGTCATTGGAATAAGTAAGTTTGCTGATTCTTCGCTCGACTTAAAATATTCAGCCAAGGATGCACAAGATTTTTACAATTACCTGATTACTGACGGTCACTTTGCTAAAGACCATGTCAAGCTTCTTATTAACGAAATTGCCACTAGAGAACAAGTACTCTCGCAAATTGGTGATACATGGCTGCCAAAAGTAGCTAAGCTAGATGATTTAGTTGTTATTTTCATCTCCAGTCACGGCAGCCCTTCAGATGTAAACGTAGGTGGTGTCAACTATATCCTGGCACACGATACTAGCAAGTCCAATCTCTATGCTACCGGGATTGCCATGCAGGATCTTTCGCAAATCCTCAAGAACCGGATTGGCTCAGATCGTCTTGTTCTTATACTAGATGCTTGCCATAGCGGCAACGCTGCAGCTTCTGGGAAAGGCATTTTTCGCGTGAGTAATGTCAATGTGGATGAGATTGCAGAAGGATCTGGCAAGACGGTTATTTCTTCTAGTGAGCCGGCTCAGATGTCTTGGGAATCTAGCGAATATCCCAACGGGGTCTTTACTCACTATCTCATAGATGCTCTTCACCAAAATGGAAGCGATACCAAATTGAGTGATGCTTATAAGTACATGAAGGAAAAAGTTCAGGAAGAAGTATTAAGAGATAGAGGTGCTATGCAGACACCTCAATTAAGAGGCACTGCAGACAGTACTGCCATAGCAATTGCTATTGTCCCTGAGCATCCAACAGCACCACCGCCGGGAGTATCAACGGAAGGCCTTCCAAAGGAAGAACAAGCACCTGACAATCAAGCCAATAACAGCAAGTTAGCAATGATCTCGCCGGCTGAATTGGCTGTCACACAAGCACGTGTATGGGAGACCTACCTGGCAAGCGGGGTGAAGGCACGTAAGGAGGGGCGATATGCGGAAGCTGAGAGAATGCTCAAGGAATCCATAGGGGAGGCAGAAAAGTTTGGCAGCGATAGTCCTCGCTATGCTGCAAGCTTAAGTGAGCTTGCAGAGCTAGATCGCATAGCTGGCCAGTATACGGAAGCCGAGTCATTAAATAGAAAGGCTCTGGCTATTCGACAGAAGGCTTTAGGAATGCAAGTTCCAGAGGTAGCGCAAAGCTTGAATAATCTTGCCCTTTTACTTGAGGACAAAGGGAGATACTCTGAAGCAGAGCCGCTTATGCGTCAGTCACTGGAGATTTGGAAGAAAAAACAAGGGGAAGAAAGTGCTGAAACAGCAGTGGGTTTGAACAATCTGGCAAGAGATCTCTTTGATATGGGCAAGTACGTAGAAGCTGAGCAACTTGCTCGCCGTAGCCTGGAAATTTCCGAGAAGGTGCATGGCTTGGAGAGCCCTGAAGTAGCCAGAAGCCTGGTTACACTTGGGCAGCTTTATTTTAAAACCGGCAAATACAATGAAGCAAAAAAGATGCTGCAGCGCTCGCTAGATATTAGGGAAAGAGAGCATGGTCCGGAGCACCCAGATTTAATAGAGAGCATCAATAGTTTGGCTGAGGTGAGCACTGCTCAGCGTCGATACGTCGATGCAGAGCCACTTTTGTACAGATCGTTGGCTATAAGTGAGAAGACGCTTGGAGCTGATCATCCTCACGTGGCTGACAGTCTTAATCAACTTGCCCTGTTGTATGAGTTGCGATTGAAATACCCACAAGCTGAGTCAAATTATAAACGAGCCTTAGAGATTAGGGAAAAGGCTCTTGGATCTGGACATCCTGCTGTAGCTCAGAGCCTGACCAACCTAGCATGGTTGAATTATGCTCAGGAGCAATATCCACAAGCTGACTCGCTTTACCGTCGAGCACAAGCAATTTCAGAGAAGGCTTTGGAGCCAGACAATCCTAGTGTGGCAACTACGCTGGAGTATTATGTGCACCTGTTGCGTGCCACCAGTCGCAGGAGGCAGGCTACTGACCTTCAAGCGAAAGTCAAGGCCATGCGTGCTAAACATGCACTCTCCAATCCAAACGTAAAGCTCAAAACAGATTCGGCAATTTTAAATGCTAGAGCTTACGCGCTTAGACAGAAACAGGAGATAGATAAGAAACGCGGCGACTGAGGATGTAACAAGAACATCAACAGCTAGACTGGAATGGTATTTTAAATCATTCTCGCATGTCAGGAGGTCTCTGAGATATACTTGAATCGTCAAACTAGTATGTCCGGCTACGATTGCAAGGACACTTTGACTGCTGCAGGAGAACAATCGATGCGCTATACCGTTGTGTTAGAACAGGAATTGGATGGTGGCTACATTGCTAGCGTTCCAGCCTTACCTGGGTGCGTAAGCCAGGGTGATAGCCGTGCAGAGGCTCTCATTAACATTCGCGAGGCTATCAAACTTTATGTGGATGATTGCCATGCGGCAGGTGATCCTGTTCCGACAGAGGCTGGCAAGGAATTCGTTGACATTGAGGCTGCATAGTAATTAGAGTGGCTAAAGTCCCTACTGATCTTTCCGGCAGAGAAGTGCGTAGTGCTTTAGAACGTGCTGGCTTTGTGTTTCGTCGTCAGACAGGGAGTCATATGATTCTTCGTCGCGACGATTCCCATGTCCGCGTTGTCATCCCTGATCACAAGCAAATTCGCCAGGGTACTCTTCGGCGCATAATAGCGGACGCGGGTGTTTCCGTTGAACAGTTCCGGTTTTTACAACTGCTTAAATCGTAACTGTAGCGGTCCCGTCGATTTAGCG
>JACQVM010000177.1 GCA_016209785.1 Candidatus Melainabacteria bacterium
TCATAAAATCGCTGCCGTTCATAACATTTGTCATGTTGATACCACCAACACCAGAGCGCACCAAGAGTCGGCCACCACCAAAATGGTCTAGAACCCCATCATTTCCAAAAGTTAAACTTGTAGTACCTGGATTAGATCCAAAAGTAGAGGTAGCAGCAGCCCCAGCATTAATAAGAATAATATCGTCACTGCCAGTGTCATAGGCACCAGTGGGAGTAAAAACAACGTTGCCAGTATAAGAGGTCATAATAATGTCACCGGCTACCCCAAAGACACCCGATGCGCTGTTGCTAATTGTTCCGGCTGTTGCAGTACCGCCGGCAATACCAATAAATCTTTGACTGTTTGTGCTTACCGTTGCACTTAAAATGCCAAAATCTCCAGCAGCATTTACAAAAAACGCACCAACAGTGTCAAAACCAGCTCCTACCGGATCGGTGCTAAGGGTAATGGTGCCTGTGTTGCTAAAACTAGTAAACCCCCCTCCAGGAAGCTGGCGTGGAAATAAAGTTAGTGCTCCACCATTGGCAAAAGCAACATCTTGAAGCCCAGGCGGTGGGGCGCCTGGCGTAAATTCTTGAACAGAACCCGCTGGTGCCCCAGTGACGGAAGTAGTTCCGCGAGTAATTGTGCCAGTACCACCTACCACAGCAGTAGTTAATAGAATGTCTCCCCCTGGAGCACCAACACCATTAGCACTTAAATTGCCCAGGTTAATGTTGCCGTTGGCACTTACATAAATGCCACCACCAGGACCCGCTGAGGAATTAACGTTAATGACGCCAGCAGTCACACCAGTGCGACCAATAAGATCTACAAATCCCCCTCTATTGGTACTATTAACCGTTGCTGATACATCTCCTGTAGTGATACTGCCTGCTGCAGTTACCACGATACCTTCTGTTCCTACTGCTCCGTTGGCAGTTATGGTGCCAGTTGTGACTGAACCATTGCTGGCAACTACAATATTACTCGCTTCACCTGAAACTCCTGTCCCTGAGCTATTCAGGCTGCCTGTTGACACAGCTCCACCCGCGACAATAGTAATTTGCCCTCCCTCACCCTCTTCAGCAGTTGATGATGTGTCAATAGCTTGTGTAGTGACAGTTGTCCCTGCTTGCAGTGTTACATCACCACCGTCACCCACACTGCTAGCTGTAGAAATTGGGCTAGTAACATTGATGCTGGTTGTTGAATTTATGCGTACCAGTTGTCCAGGAGCTGTAAAGCCAGTGCCATTATAACTGGCAACTTCAAAAACTGGATCACCAGATAAATCTAAACTTCCGACGTTTAAATCCCCAGCAATTTTTAAAGCAAGATCTTTAGCCGTTATCCCTACCAAGCCGTTCAACTGCTCTGCAATTATATTGAGGCTCCCTTGTGGGACTAGAAAGTTGATGTTTTGGGCTTGAACAATGCCACCTAATAAGGACATGTTGGCCTGGGGTAAAGCTGTTGCAAGATTCACAGCTCCGTTTAAGGCAGTTATTGTGCCAGTGTTTTGTATGATGAAATTATCACTCAACCCTGTTATGGACACAGAACCAGCCAATGATTCTATGGTGCCTGTGTTGGTAAGTGCTTGACCTACGGTCAAGTTCAAGTTGCCGATTGAAGAAATGAGCCCATTGTTCACAATATTGCTAGCAGAAACAATAGACAAAGTATTAGCAGGATCAACCACCTGGCTAGAAATACGTCCAGTCTGTGACACCAAAAGATCACCCACTGTTACCGAACTTAGTACTGATTGCAACAACAAGTTGCCTTGAATGTTGACTAAACCATCAATACTTAACGTTGAATTAGCTAATTGTGCTCCTCCCATGGCAGTCACACCTTGCGGCAAAACAAAATTGCTAATGTCTGCACAATGGTCCGCCACACACAAATCAAAAACACCACCCATGGCCGCGCCCAAGGCACTCAACTCAATGCTCTGCTGTCCAGCTGCAACCTGCTGCAAAGCTACATACTCAGCCGGCGTAAGCAGCATGCCTTGGCTAATGTCCCTTGCTTGACCATCTTGCGTAATTGTCCCTGCCACCGGAGCTTCAATACTTGCGGTTGTCGAAGACAAATCCATATTCTCTGGCAGGTGATCAGCTAATGCAGCAACAGTCATTTGACTACATAAAAGAAAAACAGTTGCTAAACAAGCAACTATTCTTTTCCAAACCCTAGATTTACAAGGACAATCAGCTCCATTGTCCCCAATATGGATACCCATTAACGCCCCCTTGCAGCAAATAGCACAACCCCTCGGTTACTCCATGCCCTCTTCTGCCACAATTTAATCTTCCCTTTCCTTAAACTTGTATCAAATTACTATCCAAACCAGCAATACCCCAGGAGCGGCTAGCCACCTAGTAGTCACACCCCGGCATTAATGCCGGGGTGTATTGAGGAATTTGGCGGGAGCTTGCACGCCCGCCAAACAGATCTGAAAGACCCCACCCTTAAGGGTGGGGTCTCCGTGAAGCGGGATAAATGTTGCCAAATAACGGCTAAAGAATTGTCTTACTTATAGCTAAGGAGCGCAAACACATCTGTGTCAGTTGGTAATTTTTTTCGCCCTTCAAGAAATGCAAGTTCTACTACAAAACCTACACCTACCACGTCAGCATCTAGCTTTTTTAGCAGCCTGTATGCTGCCAAGGCAGTACCACCTGTAGCTAGAAGATCGTCGACCAAAACAACCCGAGCCCCCGGCTCCACTGCGTCCACATGCACCTCTATGGCATCTGTCCCATACTCCAGCTCGTAAGCTTCTTTCTGTACCTTGTAAGGCAGTTTCCCAGGCTTACGCAAGGGAACAAAGCCAGCATTAAGTTGGTGTGCAATTGCTGGGCCTAAGATAAAACCCCGTGCTTCAATAGCAGCCACATAATCCGGCCTTAAATTGCCATATCTTTCAGCCAAAGCATCTACAACAAAACGCAACGCCTCAGCGTTTTTGAGAAGAGTCGTCAAGTCCTTAAAAATAATGCCCGGCTTAGGAAAATCTGGCACGTCACGAATGATGCTCTTAAGCCACTCTGATTTTGTTGGTGTCAACGGCAAGCAAGGCAACTCATTTTTCTCCTGGCACTGCTGAGATACCCGGGTGCGTGGCTGGCTCATCGTTCCTCCTTAAGGTTTCACTGTGAGGTATTAACTCAATATGGTTAGGCGCAAGCGCCAATTGTATCTCCTTAAGGCTGCTCTCAATACACCATAGCCTGAACTGATAGCTTTCATTGAGGCA
>JACQVM010000185.1 GCA_016209785.1 Candidatus Melainabacteria bacterium
CTGTAAGGTCAATCTGAATTGCTGAGTTGATTGCAGTCATGCGGTAGTTTTGTGATATGACATAAGGATCGTTTATGTAGTCTGAGGTTTGAAACTCAACTTGTGGATTATTGTCGACAAAGCTGTAGAGGCGCTTTGACCCCATGACAAAGCTTACGGCAAGCTTGCCAGGTAGCACTGTCTTTTTGTCATTAGTAATGATGCCTGCCTCTACTAGATCAACAATTCCATCGGAAAACATTTCGCTGTGTATGCCAAGATCTTGCTTGTTGTGAAGACACTTAAGTATGGCATCAGGGATAGAGCCAATGCCCAATTGAAGCGTAGCGCCATCTTCAACTAAGCAAGAGACCTTTTCACCAATAGCTAGCTCAACTGCTGTGAGATCTTTGGTCTTAAGCTCGGGCAGCGGACGATCTGTTTCGACAATGTGGTCGATGCGGCTAACATGCACAAAGGAGCGTCCTAAAGTTCGTGGCATCTGGTGGTTTACTTCAGCAATTACTAGGCGTGCCTTTTTTCTAGCAGCAATGGTGCAGTCAACAGACACTCCATAGCTGCAAAATCCATGCATGTCCGGAGGAGAAACCTGAATGAGACAAACATCTACTGGTAAGGTTCCGGATGTAAATAGTGTTGGGATCTCACTTAAAAATACAGGTATATAATCTGCCTGTCCTTCATTTACAGCTTGGCGAACATTGGGGCCAATAAACAAGGCATGTACCTTAAAAGCCTTTGCATGTTCGGGTTTGGCATATTCTGCTTTACCCAAGGTCAAAAGATGAAATATTTCCACATCTTTAAGCTCGGGAGCTCGACCAACAAGTGCATCAACTAAGGACTCAGGGGCCGCCGCATTGGAGTGAATGTATATTTTGTTGCCTGGTTTGATAGCCGTAACTGCATGTTCTGCTGTAGTAGTTTTGCGTTTGTATTCTTGTACCCAGGACTTGTTGGTAGTGCGTACTTGGAGCATGGATTGACTCTCTTATGTGAGGCTGACGGACAGGTAATGCAAGATGTTATTGGTTGGGCAATTCTAAATACAAAACAAACCAATCGCAGGCAAGTCGGGATACCTGCTCGAGTGTTCCAGGCTCTTCAAATAAGTGGCTTGCGTTTGGAACAATCTCAAGCTTTTTTACACAATGCAAGTTATTAAAAGCTTGCTGATTCATAGCAATAACGGGCGTGTCATTGCCACCAACAATTAATAATGTTGGTGCATGTACGCGCTGTAGTGCAGGATCTGCAAGATCAGGACGCCCGCCACGTGATACTACCGCGCAGACTTTGTCAGGCCGCTCTGCGGCAGCCACCAAGGCTGCAGCACCACCTGTGCTAGCCCCAAAATACCCAATGCGAAGCTCTCTTGTATGGTGCTCGCGAGTTAGCCAGTCCGTGGCGTAAACAAGACGTTCAGCGAGCAATTTGATGTTAAAGCGCAGATGACCAGTGCTTAGGTCCTCGGCTTCTTCAGCAGTGGTCAGAAGGTCAAACAGTAAAGTTGCCAAGCCAGCTTTATGTAATGCATTGGCAACATAAAGATTGCGTGGGCTCATACGGCTACTGCCACTGCCATGGGCAAATACAACCAAACCACACGCTTGAGGTGGTATGGTTAAATTTCCCTCCAGGTGTATGTGTCCTGCTGGAATTACAATTGTATGCGTCTGAATTGCTGAGGTGCTGTCCATTGTCTTTCCTTTGTCATCCATCTAAATGATGAATTCTATGAATGCTCTGTAGGCTGAGCAGGTTGTAGTGTTTTTTGCATAGCAGCTACTAGTTCATTGTTGTCTACCTGATGAAAATCGTGGTAGTACTGTCCAACTGAGGCAAAATCATGCGGTATAAGAAGCGCCACCACGCGATCACATTCATCTCTTAATTGATGATAAGCATCGTAAGACATAACTGGTGTAGCCAATATCAATGATCCTACCGCCCGCATCTGCAAAGTTCTGAGCGCTGCCAAAGCAGTCATACCTGTGGCTATGCCATCATCAACCACAATAACCCACTTGCCTTTGACAGTTGCTCTAGCTTGTAATCCAGCAAGATTAACCCAAGTCCTTTCTAAAGCCTTTGTGTCATTGATAAGGCGTTGTCTTTGTGACTCAACAAATTGCTTAGGAACAGCAAGGAATTGCATTAACTTCTCATCGGTAACTACAACACCATCAGAAGACACTGCACCTATGGCCAGTTCAGGATTGTCAGGGGCACCCATTTTCTTGGATACCAAGATGTCCAGTGGGCAACGCATTGCTAAAGCAATTTCTAAGGCTACTGGAACACCACCCCGAGGTAAACCTATGACTACAGCACTATCAGCTCTGAAGTCAGGATCTCCTTTAAGCTCTTTCAATACCTTTTCAGCAAGCATAATACCTGCCTGCTGGCGATTGACAAACATCTCAATTCCTCACTAAACGTTGCTGATATCAGTTATGGTATCTTGCCACTTCAATTATATCGGCTGGATTTTTCAAACCCTAGCCGATCAAAGAGGTAAATCCAAACTGGCATGGTCATAATAATTAGCATTCCAAATGCAGCTAAGATGTCTAACATTGTCAAAACTATTGAACTAGGTACAAGTATAGAAAAGCATGCCAAGGCTTATATTCCATCCTCCTTGGGGTCTAACTTGCCTGGGTTTGCTAAACTAGATGTCTTGTTAGGCTAGCGTGAATATTGAAGCTGTGTTGGAGGTTAGATGACATGGAACCATTGATGGCCACATCTATGGTCTTGCCTGTGTGCGTTTTTGCTGTGGCAGCACTGTATGCTTCTGTTGGGCATGGCGGTGCTTCTGGTTACTTGGCTATTTTGTCCTTTTTGTCCTTACCCCATGAACAAATGGCTACCACAGCCTTAATTCTTAACATTTTAGTTTCTAGCATAGCCTTTTGGTCCTTTTGGAAGGCAGGATACTTATCGTACAAGCTTACTTGGCCTTTTATTGTAGGTTCGGTGCCATTTGCTTTTTGGGGTGGGGTTATCCAAATTTCTCCACAGGTTTATGGGCTAGCTCTTGGAGCCGTTCTCATTGTTGCTGCATTCCGTTTGGCAATTGGAGTGCTAAAACTTCAGACCAGCAATAAATATAGGATGCCTGCACTCGTTGCTACACTGCCCGTTGGTGCTGGGATAGGCTTTATCTCCGGACTGGTAGGCGTAGGGGGGGGGATTTTTTTAAGCCCTATTGTGATGTTGTGCCGTTGGGCAGATGCTAAAAGCACTGCTGCAACCTCGGCTTGTTTTATTGTGGCTAACTCAATTGCTGGTTTATGTGGTCGAGGGATAAGTGGCAGCCTAGACGTTGGTGTACTTTGGCCGCTTATGTGTGCTGCTGCTATAGGGGGATTTGTTGGTTCTAGTTTTGGTGCAAACAAATTCTCTGGGTTTATGCTACGCCGACTGTTAGCTGTCGTGTTATTGTTTGCTGCAGGTAAGCTTATTTACCTGGCTTTGTAAAAGTTTGCCTGTCCTTTGTCTGAGGAAGACATGCCAAGATTCATTAGCAAGTTTAGCGACATTGGGCTTGACGACATTGCTTCTGTAGGAGGGAAGAATGCTTCTCTAGGGGAGATGTTGCAGGCGCTAAAAGCAGAAGGTGTACGTGTTCCTGGTGGGTTTGTTATTACTGCTGATGCTTATATTGAGCTGATTAAGACAGGAGGAATTAAGGCCAAGCTTACTAAGCTCTTGCATGATGTGGACAAAAATAACGTCAATGATTTAGCTAAGTGTGGTCAAGCTGCCAGGGCATTGATTAAGCAGGCTGGTTTGCCAGGTGCTGTAGCTGAGGAAATTTGTCTGTCCTATTGTGAGATGGCCAAGGAATATGGTGAGGAGCCTGATGTGGCTGTAAGATCCAGTGCTACTGCTGAAGATCTTCCTGGAGCTTCATTTGCTGGTCAGCAAGAGTCCTTCTTGAACATTCGGGGCGAAGTTGCTTTGTTGGAAGCTTGTGTCAACTGTTTTGCCTCACTTTTTACAGATCGAGCTATTGCCTATCGGATTGATCAAGACTTTGACCACATGTCTGTTGCCTTGTCCATTGGTGTGCAAAAGATGGTGCGCTCGGATCTTGCTGTCTCTGGAGTGGTGTTTACGCTTGATCCAGAAAGTGGCTTTCGTGATGTTCTTTTGGTTACATCTTCATATGGTCTGGGGGAGAATGTTGTTGGCGGGCGAGTAGATCCTGATGAGTTCCTTATCTTTAAGCCAACACTGCTTTCCGGATACAAGCCAATTGTTCGTCGCAAGGTAGGTGGCAAACAATTTCGTATGGTGTATGCAGGTCACGGGACCAGAACCACGCGCAACCTCGACACTTTGCCTGAAGAGCGTGAACGCTTAAGTTTAACAGACGAGGAGGCACTGCTTTTAGCTTGGTGGGCATGTTCTATTGAAAATCACTATTCCACGCGTTACGGGCATTTGACACCCATGGACATAGAATGGGCTAAAGATGGTATTGACGGTCATCTTTATGTAGTGCAGGCTAGACCAGAGACTGTTCATGCTGGACGACAGTTAAGGAATTTAGAGTCATATCGTCTAGAGCAACAAGGGGAGCTATTAGTTAGTGGTCGTGCCATAGGTGAGCGCATAGGTGCAGGACCGGCACGACTCATGCGTACAGCTCACGAGTTAGGGGCATTTCAGGATGGCGAGGTTCTGGTCACCGACATGACCGATCCTGATTGGGAGCCAATAATGAAACGGGCCTCTGCGATTGTCACCAATCGTGGTGGACGTACGTGTCATGCAGCAATTGTCAGCCGGGAGTTAGGGGTGCCGTGTGTAGTTGGGACTGAGCGAGCAACAGAAATTCTCAAGACAGGAGTGGAAATAACTGTAAGCTGTGCTACAGGCAC
>JACQVM010000186.1 GCA_016209785.1 Candidatus Melainabacteria bacterium
ATTTCCTTCTCCAGGAGATCGTAAAGAGCATTTGATTCCACATCATCTTGATAGTGTGGATCGCTATATACTTCACCATGCCCTATAGCCCAACCTGCGTTTGCATCATATGCTTCATCCCACCAGCCATCAAGAACACTCACGTTTATGCCACCATTGAACACTACCTTCATACCGCTGGTGCCGCATGCCTCAAGGTAACGTCTTGGTGTATTGAGCCATACATCAACCCCCTGCACCAGCCAGCGCGCCACACTTATATCGTAATCCTCAAGAAACACAAAACGACCCTTCACCTCACTCTGGCGGCTAAAATGCACAAGTTGACGAATAAGCTCCTTAGCAGGAGCATCCTCGGGATGCGCCTTTCCAGCAATAATAATTTGAACTGGTCGGTCCTTGCTGCTTAATATTGCAGCAAGCCTCTTAGGATCTCGCAAAAGCAAGGTTGCCCGTTTGTAAGTGGCTACCCGTCTGGCGAAGCCAATGGTTAAGGCTTCCGGATCAAGAACCTCCAGTGCCTCCTTTACCTCTGAAGGTAATGCCCCACGACGCTCCAACTGCAGTCGGACTCGAGTACGGCAAAAGGCTACCAAGCGCTCCCTACGACGTTCATGGATGCGCCACAGCTCCTCGTCAGGAATTTCTTCTACCTTTTTCCAAACATTTTGCTCCCCAATATCTTCCGACCATTTTGGACCTAAGTAACGATCATAAAGATCAGCCATTTCCTCAGATATCCAAGAACGGGTGTGAATCCCGTTGGTGATATGGGTAATTGGAACTTCCGGCACTGGTATATCCTTCCAGACAGAACCAAAAAGCTTACGTGACACTTCACCATGGAGTCGACTTACTGCATTAGTACGGGAAGACAACTTAATGGCCAGGTGTGCCATACTAAATGGCTCATGCATATCTTCCCGATTAGCCCGTCCTAGGCTCAAAAACTCTTCCTTATTAAGTCCTAAAGAGCGATAATAGTCACCCAAGTACCTTTCAATAATCTCCGGGGAAAACTTATCAATACCCGCTGGCACTGCCGTGTGAGTGGTAAATATCTGTCCTGCAGCAGCCACTTCACGTGCTTCCCAAAAAGATAAATGGTGATCTTCCATGATTTGCCGGATGCGCTCTAAGCCGAGAAAAGCAGAGTGTCCTTCATTCATGTGACAAACTGAAGGGCTAACGCCAACAGCCTTTAAGACCCGCATCCCACCAATGCCCAAAATCATCTCTTGCTGGATACGAATCTCTGGGTCTCCGTGGTAAAGCGCATCTGTGATGTCCTCATCCGTCTGGTTGTTTTGGGAGATGTTGGTATCTAATAGATATAGACAAACACGACCCACCTGAGCCCTCCAAACCTGCACAAACACTTTACGCCCAGGAAAGTCAACGTCAACCAAGAGCGGATTGCCGGAACCATCACGCATTAAAGATATGGGCATATTGTAGAAATCATTTATAGGGTAGCGCTCTTGCTGCCAACCATCCGGGTTAAGGTACTGTCGGAAATACCCTTGCTGGTAAACAATGCCCACACCTATAAGCGGCAACCCAAGCTCCGATGCTGCTTTTATATGATCTCCAGCTAGGATTCCTAAGCCTCCCGAGTATATTGGCAAGCACTCAGTCAGTCCAAACTCAGCAGAAAAATAAGCAATCGTGTCTTGGCTGGTTTTACGAAAACGCTTGCTGTGCCAGGTATGCTCTCCTTTCATGTATTGACAAAACTTCTGGTAAATCCGCTCCAGGTGAACAAGGAAACCTTCATCAGAAGCCGCCTCGTCAAGCCTCTCTTGGCTAATGGTGCCCAACATAAGCACAGGATTGTGTCCAGTACGTTCCCAAAGGTCACGATCTAGCCTGCGGAACAAATTAATTGTCTCGTGATCCCAGGTCCAGCGCAAATTATAAGCAAGCTCGCGCAGGCACTCCATTTCTGGCGGGAGAAAAGGAACAACTTCTATAGTGGCAATTGGCTTCACGTACTACGCCTCGCATTTTACTGCCGTTTTCAAGTATGTAGAATTGGTAAGGAGGTTAGTTTCAAATGGTAGCACTTACCGAAGGCACAAAAGCACCTTCTTTTACATTAAGGGGCATAGACAGCGCAAGCTATAGCCTACAGACAACGTTAAAACATCACGCAGTTGTCTTGCTAAGTTTCTTCAAAGTTAGCTGCCCTGTTTGTCAACTGACACTACCTTATCTGGAAAGACTTCACAGAAGCTATCGGACTGTACCCATATGGGGCATCTCCCAGGACGATGCAGATGCAACTCAAGCATTTGCTCGAATGTATGGTTTGACATTTCCTATGCTCTTAGATGAGGGATTGGACAGCACCGTAAACTACGACTTAACAAATGTTCCTTCAACATTTCTGGTTTGCTCCGAGCAAACTATTTTGCTAACAACCGTTGGTTTTGTAAAAGCCAACCTCGAACAGTTAAATGTACTTTTAGCCAGGCTTGTCAAGCAAACAGAAGTACCTTTATTTTCTGCGGCAGACGAGGTTCCCGAGCTTAAACCTGGCTGAACGTCAAAGCGACCAGCTTAGGTTAAGCTGGCATTAATTTCACTTGTGCTACCTGCCTTTGAGTTAAAGGAAAGTCATAAGTAAAATGGCAAACAAGCGCAGTTATTTAGATCCAATTCACCAGGACATCATTTTAGATAGAGCAAAACCTGAACAAAGACTGCTTATAGAGCTTATAGACACCCCAGAATTTCAACGTCTACGTCGCATTCACCAACTTGGAGTATCTTTTTTTACATTCCAGGGCGCAGAGGGTTCTCGCTTCACACACTCTGTTGGTGTAATGCACATAGCTTCACATCTGACAGATCTCCTAGCCGAGAAATACCCTGCTATCCTTGCCCAAAAGCCTTTAATTCTAGCTACAGCACTTTTGCATGATCTAGGACATGGACCCTTTAGCCATGTGACAGAAAAGATAGTTGGTTACAATCATGAGGATTGGTCCTGTAGGATTATTTCAGGGGATACTGATGTAAGGAAAGTTTTGACCTCCTTCGACCCAAGCCTGCCCCAAAAGATTACCTCAGTCCTCAAGAAGACATACTTGCCTGCTTATGTATCCCACCTTGTTTCAAGCCAATTGGATTGCGACCGTTTTGATTATCTATTACGCGACAGTTACATGACTGGCACCGCATATGGTTTGTTTGCTCTGCAGCGCATCTTGTCCTCATTGGAAATCGATGAGATCCATGATCGCATCATAGTGTCTGGAGAGAAGGGCCAAATTGCCGTCGAGGACTATCTTTTTGCACGTTACTCTATGTATGCACAGGTTTATTATCACAAAAAAAACTTAGCTGCTAGAGCCCTCTTGGCAAAGCTTATGAAGCGGGCACATCACCTAGGGCAACATGCTTGCTTCATGGACGAACCCACGTACAAGTGGCTCATGGGGAATCACCTGAAGGTTGAGGACTATCTGCAGCTTGACGATGTCCAAATGACTTACCATATAAAACGCTGGGTTTACGACAAAGACCTGGTGCTTTCCGATCTTGCCTCTCGCTTTGTTAACCGCCAACTTTTTAATGCCTTTCGGCTGCCAGCCAATTGTTCAGAGATGATCTCCAAAATTGAGAACAACGCCAGACAGGCAGTAGCAGAGACTGGACTTGATCCAGATTATTACATAGCGATTGAATCGACAGGCATTCGCCCATATGACTATTATCGTCCTGATGCAGACAGTCCCCAGACAAGCATCATGGTACGCACCGAATCCGGTGACATAAAGGAGCTGTCCACCATATCTCCAACAGTTGAAGCCTTAGTTAAGGGAAACTTTGAAACTCAGTGGCTGATCTTTCCGACAGAAGCTAAAGACAAAATTGCAGCCATCCGGGATCTGGTAGCAGTCCCTTAAATCACAACTTAGTATTAGTAGAAATCCTTAAGCTTTGAGGAAAAGCAGCAACCACAGAGGCTTATTTGTTAGCCTATATGTAACTGCATTTTAATAGCAAATGCCTTTCAGGCAAAAACAACCTGCAACCTACCAACCATGTTTGAAGCACTAACTGACCGACTTCAAGGTGTAATGAAAAGTCTCCGAGGCGATGCCAAGCTCTCGGCTGACAATATAGAAGAGGCTATTCGTGAGGTTCGCAAATCCTTACTTGAAGCTGATGTCAGCTTGAAAGTGGTTAAGCTCTTCATCAGCAGGGTACGTCAAAAAGCTCTTGGGGTTGAGGTTTTGGAATCAGTAACCCCTGCTCAGCAGTTTATCAAGGTTGTTTATGACGAGCTGGTAACTATCCTAGGAGGGGAGAATGTCCCACTTAGCCTCAGGGGTGGTCCTGGCATAATCATGCTCATCGGACTCCAAGGCTCAGGCAAGACTACTGCCTGTGCCAAACTTGCCCTTAAAC
>JACQVM010000181.1 GCA_016209785.1 Candidatus Melainabacteria bacterium
CCGTGCTGCTCCATCTGGTCAGCACTGAACAGCTCGGAACGCAGCGGCAGCTCGTCGTCAACCCATTCTTGAGGCATGCCGCCTCTTCGATCCAGGGCGCTCAACTGAAGCAATTTATCTAGGGCAGTCACTCAAGCCACTCTGGAATACGATTTCCTACATTGACAATTGACCAGCGATTCCATCCCTTCAACTATATCCTGATAAAGCCCAAGCGAGCCAAGCAATTCAAGAAAACCACTGACAGCAAGCCTCATCGCGCTCGACTTGTTAGCATCGCAAGATCCCAACGAAGATGACTATAAGCTTGCAATAACAGTCTGCCGTGATTGCATTAACTTCTGGTGCAACAACCATAAGGACAACCTGGCACAAACGCTCGAACGAGCCTTACAGAGAAAGCAGATTACAGAGTTTATGCCTGCCAATAACTCAACCTCCGAGAAAGGAAAGTAAGTATTGTTCGGATCATGAACATTCACTTAATGTTATTGGGTACCTAAGAGCTGAACATCAAAGACAAGTGTAGCTGCTGGAGGAATGGTACCTGGAATACCTCTGGCACCATAACCAAGATGTGCTGGAATAATCAGACGGCGTTTTCCTCCTACATGCATGGAAGCTACCCCTTCGTCCCATCCTTTAATCACTTGTCCTGCACCAAGCACAAAAGTAAAGGGCTCTCCACGATCGACAGAGCTGTCAAACTTTCTGCCATCTGTTAACCAGCCAGTGTAATGCACTACAACTGTTTGTCCAGCCCTAGGAAAAGCTCCTTGACCTACCATTGTGTCTTGATACTGCAATCCTGACGGAGTGGTTACAGTGCTGGTCTTGGCTTGGGCAATTGCTTGTCCTGTCTGTTGCACAACATCAGACGAATTGCCAAGGGCAAACTGACCTGTCAAGCTACCAGCCACCGTAGCACCAGCAATGCTCGCTGTTGCAATTAAAAGGGCTATTCTAGATTTCATCTTTAATACTCTTGCCAATTGGAAACAAAACAATTATAGCTTTTGTTACAGCTTGCCTTATACTTCATGGGCCTAATACCCTCTTTTGTCCAGGCTGCTTCAGCACAATAAGCAGGTGTATGCTTGTGGGGTATTGAAGCAAAAACATTGGAAAGGGATCTACTTAAATGATCCGAGTAATGGTAGTGGATGATCATGAGCCCACACGAGCGGCTGTTGTTCGCGAATTAGGGACAGGAGGGGTTATTCAGGTAGTTGCGGAGGCTCAAACCTCAGATGAATCCTATCAAATAGCCTCAAAACTTTTGCCCGATATTATCCTTTTAGATTTACACTTGCCAGGCTTAATGAGCACCATGGACCTTTTAAAGCGGCTTACAGCCTTAAGACGTGTGAAGGTAATTATGTTTGCCAGCCTTAGCAAAGCTTCGGAGGTACAGGACTTGCTGGAAGCTGGAGCAGTTGGCTACATCCTGAAAACCGATCCATCAGCACTGTTGCGCATGGCTATTTTAATGGTCTCCAGGGGCTCCAAGAATGTTATATCTCCGTCCTTGCCTCGCTATGTTACACATCTTACCGTTCAAGAACGTTCAGTATTGCGACACCTGACCAAGCGAGGGCGGCTGCCGGCTATCGCTGAGAGGATGGGGATATCCGAGACTGCACTCAATGAGCTAGTTGAGCATTTATGTACAAAACTGGAGCTAAAGAGTGCAGCACTGTTAGTTAAGTGGGCAAAAAAGCATGGTTTCTAACACTGTGTAAGAATTGGCTCAGGTAGCTAAAAATTGAGACAGTGTAAGGGATAATTTAAGGATATGGTTGTGTTAAGTGAGGGAAAGTCATGGTTAATGCTGTGATGCTGGTAGGGCGTGCCGGGCGTGACCCAGAAATGCGCTACTTCGAGTCCGGGCGTGTTAAGACCACTTTCAGTATTGCCGTCAATCGCCCCACTAAAGAACGTGAGACAGATTGGTTTGACATCGAGTTATGGGGACGCCAGGCTGAGATAGCTGGTGAGTATGTACGCAAGGGCAGTCTTGTGGGGATTGAGGGACGCTTAGATTTTAGTCGTTGGACAGACGATGCTGGTGTTAAGCACACAAGACCGTATATTCATGGAACTAGCCTTAGGCTTTTGGGCAGCAAACGTGACGTAAATAGCGATATGCCAGAGCCAGAAGCTTTAACTTAAGGTTTAAGCTTTGCAAATTGGTTTTCTGGACTACGTAATCATAGGCATTTACTTTGTCTTTGTCTTGAGCATTGGATTAGCTCTGAAAAGACAGATGGTTAAAAGCGAGGATTTTTTTCTTTCGGGTCGGTCAATTCCTAGCTGGATCACTGGACTGGCATTTATTTCCGCCAACCTAGGAGCCATTGAGGTCATGGGCATGGCAGCAAATGGTGCCGAATATGGTGTTATGACTGCCCACTTTTACTGGATTGGGGCAATCCCGGCCATGGTCTTTCTAGCCATATTTATGATGCCTTTCTACTACGGCTCGCGCGTAAGAAGCGTGCCAGAGTATTTGAAATTACGTTTCAATGAGCCAACCCGGGCATTCAATGCTCTTTCATTTGCAGCAATGACGGTACTCATGAGCGGCATAAACATGTATGCGATGGCACTTGTTTTTAAACTGCTGCTTAACTGGTCGATGACTGCTTCCATTCTAGTATCTGCAGGGGTGGTGCTAGCCTACACTGTTTTAGGTGGACTAACATCATCAATTTACAACGAGGTGCTGCAGTTTTTTCTTATCGTCTTTGGACTCTTGCCGTTAACATTCATTGGACTTGCCAATGTCGGCGGCTGGACCGCCCTTGTATCTTCGCTCCCGACTGGATTTGGGAGCTTATGGAGTCATACTGGAAGCAATGCCAATCCGATGGGAATTGACTGGTTAGGAATTGTGTCAGGTCTAGGTTTTGTTTTGTCTTTTGGATACTGGTGTACAGATTTTTTAGTTATTCAAAGGGCACTTGCAGCTAAAGACCTTGCCGCGGCTCAGCGAACACCTCTCATCGCTGCCTTTCCTAAGGTTTTGTTTCCTTGCCTTACTGTGTTGCCAGGCATGCTTGCACTAAGCTTGATACCAGAGTTAGGAAGCAACTCAACCAATTATTCATACAATATGGCGTTGCCGTTGCTGTTAGCCCAGTACTATCCTTCCGGCATGCTAGGCGTCGGACTAACTGCAATGCTCGCAAGCTTCATGTCAGGTATGGCAGGCAACATCACTGCATTCAATACCGTTTGGACTTATGACATTTACCAAAGCTATTTAGCTCCTAACAAAAGCGATCTCCACTATTTATGGATCGGACGGGTGGCTACAGCATTAGGTATCTTGGTAAGCATTGCTGCAGCTTATCTAGTAATGGGCTTTCCTAGCATTATGGATTACATGCAAATGGTGTTTTCCTTTTTTAATGCCCCTCTTTTTGCTACCTTCCTTCTAGGGATGTTCTGGAAGCGTGCCACACCATGGGCAGCATTCTGGGGACTCGCTGGAGGAACTATGGCAGCAATTGCCCAGTATGTTCTTACACACTCGGGAGTCTTAAGTTACTCGTCCATAATGGCCGGCAACTTCTGGCGGGCAACTTTTGCCTGGCTGGTTTGTTTTGGGTTGACCATTGCACTTTCTTTTGTGACTAAACCAAAAGCAGAAACAGACTTAAAAGGACTTGTCTGGGGTCTTCCGGCAGAATCCTGGCATACTAGGCTTGTCTGGTACAAACGTCCGAAGATGCTTGCTGTAATTATTGTAGCTGCGTGCATTGCCCTTAACATAATATTCTGGTGACAATATGCTGGACCTGCGGATGCCCATAGGCATGATATTTCTCCTTATCGGAACGCTGCTTGTTGGACAGGGATTATTGTGTCCAGTGAGCACACCGCTTGGGCTAACTTCAATTAATCTGGACTTGAGCTGGGGATTGGTAATGAGCCTCTTTGGTCTTTGCATGGTTGTTCTAAGCTGTAAGCAAGGGACACCCTCCTAGGGTAAACACCATCCGAAATTCAATATGCCACTATATATGGTGACTTCTCTTACCAAGATAATAGTTGCGAACTATAATGGCTCGCGGATGAATTGGTTTGCCAGCCTCGATGAGATACTGCATATTTAAATCACATATAACAACTATGGCACTATCCAGGTCGCAGGATCCCCGAAGATCTAAAGCTGTCCATATTGGATCTGTGTAGTCCTTAGGCCGGCTTTCTTCCAATGCGTCTGCCACAAAAAGAACTTTGGACAAATTGCACATTGGAGCCTCACCTAAGGTGTGTTCACTAATTGCCTTAAGAACATCCTTATTGGTGATTCGCAACTCAGATTGAATAGTGCATGCTGCCACCGGACCATGAAGCAAATGTCCCTGAGACTGGTCAACATCTTCCACCGTAAGTCCTAGACTTTGTGCCATTGCCACCAGCTTGCTTGCCTTGATCTCTTTACAAGAATCGTGCAGCCAAGCTGCCAATTGAGCAAGATATAGATCACAACTGACATATGGAGCCAATGTTAAGGCAA
>JACQVM010000183.1 GCA_016209785.1 Candidatus Melainabacteria bacterium
GCACCAGACAGCCCAAAAATCAACCAAGACAAGTTGGTCCGAGGTAAGGACATCATTGCTAAAGTTGGTGTCCGTAATACTAGCAATGGGATCTTCTCCTAGCATCACCTCTTCGGTTGCTGAGCCAGAAACAACAGGAGGGTTGGACTGGGAGTAGCCGTTAATGAGGCTGCCAATAACCAAGGCGAATATAAAGGAAAGCAACACTTCTCTCATATTCTCTAGTTTATTTCAGCTTGCTATCTTTGGCTCATACCAACTGGTCAGATAAACATTGTTTTTTCTGACAGAGTTAAACAACACAAACTACAACCGATCAAGTTGCCAATTTGCTTAACTGAGGGTTTTGTATTGGATTTAAATATGTTTGTTAATAGCGCTTGACAGGGTGGACTTAGGAACTGCGCCAACTACCTGTTCTACAACTTGCCCGCTCTTGAAAAGGTATAGGCTTGGAATTCCCCGTATGGTATAGGCTTGTGCAGTTTTAGGATTTTCATCGGTGTTTAACTTCACTACCTTGAGGCGTCCCTCAAACTCCTTGGACAAATCTTCGACTACCGGGGCCACCGCTTTGCAAGGGCCGCACCAGGGAGCCCAGAAGTCAACAAGTACCGGGATATCGGCCTTTAAGACCTCTTGCTCAAATGTTGTGTCTGTAACGTTAGCCACACCAGACATTGGATAGAACCTCCATCCTCATGCGGAATTAGTACTTGTACAGCATACTTGAATTACTAACAACTTTCAAAAACACTATATAGTGTCCCACATAATAAGAGCCTTTGTCTTAAGAGTATCTTGATCCTTTTAACCAAGGTAGCACTTTACAAGCTTGCTTCTAGGGACTTGCGCAGTGACCCCCCACATTTAGCAAGCAGAGTCTCGGCAGCAGCCCGACCAATTTTTCTTTTTACCATTACTATGGCTGCTTTGGCACTATCGTGGGAGGCCACAAGAGCCCCTTCTGCGACATGGCGCGGGACACCAGATATGGTGCTAATTATTGAGACAGCCCTTTCGCGGAGCTTTTCGTTAGTGGGTTTAAGGTCTACCATTAAGTTCTCATAGACTTTACCTAAACGTACCATGGTGCAGGTGGAAAGAAGATTGAGGACCATTTTTTGGGCTGTGCCTGCCTTCATTCTTGTTGAACCAGAAAGGGCCTCGGGACCAACAACTGCGGCAATAACTACATCTGCCAGATGGTCGAGGTCGGTCTTGTTATTGTTGACAACAACAATTACCGTGGCACCTAATTCCTTAGCCTTTTCAGCCACTCCCAGGACATAAGGCGTGCGACCACTTGCAGTTATGCCGACAACAACATCAGCTGGGGTGACCTTTGCTAAGGCAACATCAGCTACTCCGGCGGCCTTGGAATCTTCTGCACCCTCGAAGGCTTGGAACATAGCCTCTTTGCCGCCAGCTATGAAAGCCTGAACCAAGTATGGGTCTACGCCAAATGTTGGCGGGCATTCTGTGGCGTCAAGCACTCCTAAGCGGCCGCTGGTGCCTGCCCCAAAATAAAGGAGGCGTCCGCCGGTAGTTATGCGGTTGTGGATTATATCTACTGCTTTGGCAATTTCCGGGATAGCCCTTTCAACTACGGAAGCAATGTTTAGGTCTTCATGCTGAATCTTTTTCACCAGCTCAAGGGTGTTTAGGACATCCAGGTCCATAGTGTTTGGGTTACGTTCTTCTGTCACAACCCGGTTAAATTCTGCTGTATAACTCATGCGGACTCCTTAGATTGGCGTCAATGGACTGTGCCTTGTACAGTCAAGGCAGGCAGACAGTTGACCTCTTAAGAAATTGACCATCGCCAGGTTTGCCGACATATAAGCCATTGTCTATCACTACTTTCCCACGACATAAAACAGTTTCTGTTGCCCCTGTCACGACCATTCCCTCGTAGCAATTGTAATCTACGTTCATATGATGACTGCCAGCTGAAATAGTGAACTTTTTTCCTGGGTCAAAAATTACTATACCGGCATCCGAGCCAACAGCAATGGTTCCTTTTCTAGGAAATAAGCCAAAGATTTTAGCGGCAGAGGTGGAAGTTAATTCAACAAAACGATTGAGGCTAATTTTGCCGGTGAGTACTCCACCATTGTAAACAAGGCTCAGGCGATTTTCGACGCCAGGACCACCGTTGGGAATTTTGCTGAAGTCATTTAATCCCAGAGCCTTTTGTTCTTTAAAGCAAAACGGGCAATGATCGGTTGAGATTACCTGCAAATCATTCATGCGCAAGCCAGTCCAAAGCTTGTCTTGATTCCACGCCTCCCGCAAAGGCGGGGTCATAACATATTTAGCACCCTCAAACCCTTCTTGCTCGTAGTAGGTGTCGTCAAGGAAGAGGTACTGTGGGCAAGTTTCAGCAAAGACAGGGAGCCCAAGATCGCGAGCTTCCTGGACTTTCTTCAAAGCATCAAAACAACTAAGGTGAACAATGTATACAGGCGAGCCAGCCATTTCAGCTAGTGCAATGGAACGATTGACCCCTTCAGCCTCAGCTGCCGTTGGGCGCGTCAACGCATGGTACTTTGGGGCTGTTTTGCCTTGGGCTAATGCACGGCTGACAATCTCATTGATAACCACGCCATTCTCAGCATGCATGCAAATGAGCCCCCCATGGTCGCCTGCTAAGCTCATTGCCCGGAAGATTGTGGCATCATCTGCCAATAGCACGCCCGGATAAGCCATAAAAAGCTTAAAGCTGGTTATACCTTCGTGAGCAATTAAAGCTTTCATTTCAGGGATATGCTTATCTGTAAGGTCAGTTACAATCATGTGAAAGCCATAATCAATGGCTGTTTTGTCGGCAGCCTTCTTGTGCCATATTTCTAGTGCTTCCAAAATTGATTGACCTTTAGCTTGAATAGCAAAGTCAATAATTGTGGTCGTACCTCCGTGGGCTGCTGCCAGGGTGCCGGTGCGGAAATCGTCAGCAGCAGTGGTTCCACCGAAGGGCATGTCCATATGTGTGTGTGCGTCAATGCCACCAGGTATGACAAGTTTGTCCTTTGCATCAATTACCTTGTCGGCAGCCACCGTGAGCGACTTGCCGATGAGCGTTATAAATTGGCCCTCAACAAGAATGTCGCCAAAATAATCATCTTGGGCAGTTACAACACGACCATTTTTAATGAGAGTTTTCATGGGATTACAACCTTTTTCTTAGTGGCTGCACATTGAATAGCCTTGCTCATGGTAGTCCAATGTAGAGTTTTAATCATTTACAAGCATGTGTTTACAAGGTGCCAACTTGTATAAGGTACGAATTTAACATGCTCTGGTTGTCCTCGTGTTATAAACAAGGAAATGTCCGGGCAGGTGGGCAAATGAGCTCAAGTAGGTGCTCGGATTGTAAGGCTTCTGGCAGGACCTAAGCTTAAGCTATGGGTGCCAGGCAAGCGCCCATAGCACAGCTTATCTATGAGGCTTATTTCTTTGCAGGGCGTAACGTCTGAGATTATTGCTGAGGTTAGGAGTCGAGCCAATCTTCTTGAGGTTATCTCTGAGCTAGTAGTGTTGAAGCGGGCTGGCAAAGAACATAGAGGGCTGTGCCCTTTTCACCCGGAAAAGACACCATCATTTTATGTAAATCCAGAAAAGGGTATATACAAATGCTTTGGCTGCGGGGAAGGAGGAGATGTTTTTGCCTTTGTCCGCAAGACAAAAGGTTTTGAGTTTCTCGATGCAGTAAGAGAGCTTGCCCGCCGGTATGGGGTAAGGTTGGTTGAGTCGGAAAAAGACCAGGAAGAACACGACAAGCGTGCTTTAATTCTTATGTTATATCAGCAGGCGGCTTTGTATTACGCTCGTTTATTGGCAGATGAGCGTGAGGGTTGTGTGGCTCAGGCTTATCTTAAGAAGCGCGGTATTGATGCCGAGATGATTTCTGCTTTTAAACTAGGTTATGCACCGAGCACTTGGGATGGGCTTATACATTATCTAACCTCTGTCAGTAAAATTACCCCAAAAACACTTGAGGAGGCTGGGTTAGCTAGATGCAAGCTAGACAGTGGGCATTACTTTGATCTTTTTCGCGATCGGTTGATGATTCCTATTTGTGACAATGAGGGGCGTGTTATTGCCTTTGGTGGCAGAACGCTCAATGA
>JACQVM010000223.1 GCA_016209785.1 Candidatus Melainabacteria bacterium
ATTGATAATCGCATGAGAGCTAACGAAGAATACCGCTGGAGAACCCAGCCTCTGGGCTGGCCTTCTGCCGGGAGTACGTTCACAAATCCCGAGGGTCAACTGAGTGCCGGCGCCTTGCTCGACCAGGCAGGAGCCAAGGGTCTGCGTGAGGGTGATGCTGCTGTTTCGGCTGTACATGCCAACTTTGTCATTAACCTGGGTGAGGCAACCTCTGGTGAGGTCACGAAGCTTTTGTGTCGTATGCAGGAGTGTGTGTACAACGACTTTCAAGTAAGGCTCAAACCAGAGTGGAGAAAACTGGGATTGTTTGAGAAGTGGGAAAGTGAAATTTGGAATGGCCAGTTGTAGAGTTCATTTAACAGCAGATTGAGGGCACAAAGCAATGAAAAGGAAGCTTCGCGTAGCAGTTCTGTTTGGTGGAAGATCCGCTGAACATGAGGTTTCTCTCCAATCTGCCAAAAGTATTATTGAGACTATCGACAAGGATAAGTATGAAGTCATCCTCATTGGCATCAACAAGCAAGGTCAGTGGTTTTTAAACAGTGCATCAAACCTGGTATTGAATACCCATGATCCAAGGCTGATCAAGCTTAATGGCTCGGGGAGTTGTGTTACCTTGGTCCCCGGAGCAAAAGAAAATAAGCTGGTGAGCTTGGCGGCTCATGAGGACTCTCAACCTATTGATGTAGTTTTTCCCGTGTTGCACGGACCTTACGGTGAGGATGGTACCATCCAAGGGCTCTTGAAATTGGCAGATATACCCTTTGTCGGTCCTGGCGTGCTTGGCTCAGCCGTGGGTATGGACAAAGATGTGCTCAAGCGGTTATTGAGGGATGCAGGCATTCCTATTGCTAAGTTTCTCGTGCTTCAGCGTGCACAAAAAGATAAAGTCAAATTTGATGAGATAGCTCAAGAGCTTGGTCTGCCCATGTTCATAAAACCAGCTAACTTGGGCTCGTCAGTTGGGGTAAGTAAAGTGTGCAGCGAAAGCAAGTTTGCTGCAGCCGTTGAAGAGGCATTTAAATACGATCAAAAAATTATTATTGAAGAGTTTATTGCTGGACGAGAAATTGAGTGCTCTGTATTAGGGAATGCTGACCCAATTGCTTCTGTGCCTGGAGAGGTTATTCCTCAACATGAGTTTTATTCTTATGAGGCCAAGTACATAGACGAAAAGGGTGCTGTACTGGAGATTCCAGCTAAGCTTCCAGAGCACACCATAAAGGAAATTCAAAAGCTGGCCGTTAAGACATTTCAGACCCTTTGCTGTGAAGGAATGGCCCGTGTGGATTGTTTTCTTAAGGGCAATGGACAGGTTATAGTCAATGAAATTAACACCATTCCAGGCTTTACCAAGATAAGCATGTATCCAAAGCTGTGGGAGGCAAGCGGCATTTCCTATAAAGAGCTTCTAGATAGATTAATTCAGCTAGCGCTCGATAGGTTTCAAGCTGAGCAGCAGCTTCAGACATCACGGCAATAGTTAGTTTGCATACTTTCTTATTTCCTTTCCCAGACCTGCCAACGCGTGCCATTCTTGAGCGCTCGGTTGCTTGGCTAGATGAGCATGAAATAGATATTGTGTATGCAGACTCAGAACTTACGCATGAGAATGGCTTGTGCTTACCGGAGTACACTGAGCTTGATGCCATAGTTAAGATCCTTGCCTCCACTAAATGTGATGGCATTATTGCTCAGACTGAGTATGGGCTTTTGCCTAGTGCTATTTTGTGCAAGCAAATGGGGTTGCCGGGAATATCTCCTGAGGCAGCCATGCTGTGCACAAACAAGTGGCTGTGTCGGGAAGTGCTTGCCCAGCATGGTTTACCAATGCCACGGTATGCACTGGCGGAGTCTTTGTCCGATGTGCGTGCTTTTGGATTGTTTCCAATGGTTCTTAAGGGTGTTGCCACTACTTTAGGACGCAACGTAGTTATGGTACACGGACCAGATGAGCTTGAGGATAAGATTAGCGAGCTTAAGAGCCGCATAGCTAATGCTCCTGACATAATACGCTTGAAAGCCTTTGCTAGGATAACTGGATTGGACTTGGGCTGTGACCCTGCACGCCAATTTCTTGTAGAGGAATATATTGATGACATACCGTTGGAAACCGACGGCCTGGTTTTTGATGACACTATTGAAAGTTTTGGTGTAACTGAACAACTACTGACTGCTCCCCCCAACTTTTATCTTGAGGGATATCTTTTGCCAGCAGATGATGCACCAAATGTAGAGGCAGTAACCATAAAAGCACTAGGGGCGATAGGGCTTAAACACGCTGGTTTTTCTATAGAGTTTCGCGGGCTTAAGCTAATTGAGATAAATGCTCGGCTGGGAGAGGATGATGGCTTCCCTGAACTTTTCAAGACAGTTCGTGGTGAATACGCCATTCTAGATTGGCTAAGTTATCTCAAATATGGACAAGCTACTCAACGTCAAAGTCAATGCTACGCAGCATTAGCTTATGTAAATTGCTACCAAGCAGGAATAGTCCGTGATCTTCCTGTGGCACCGGAGGGTGTAACAATTGTGGCCAGAACAGGGCAAGTGATGTTTGCCGCACCACATCCGGATATTGCTCCACATCTAGCTTATGCTATAAGCACACATCCATCTAGTAGTCAGAAGGCTTATTTATCTGCTCGTTCTAAGATTGATAAGATTAGTTTTGTAATTGGATGAGTATATTCAGAATGCTCAGCTACGAGATTTGCTCCTGCCGTTGAGTTTAGATCATTGTGTGGAGTCCAACGAAATGCTGGTAGTGAGTGAACTATTGCTGACGTTGCACGTATAGAGAAATACGACCATTTTGCTCTCTACCAGTCAAGGAGGAAAAGACATGTTCACCTCAAGCTTCATTAAGCGACACATCTACCGTCTTCCTTTAGACAAAATATTCTCAACCCGCGACTTTCTCATATACGGCTCAAGGACTGCTGTCGATCAGACTCTTGCCAAATTAGTAAAGAAAGGCATGATCATACGTCTTGCCCGCGGGGTGTTTGTCAAGG
>JACQVM010000014.1 GCA_016209785.1 Candidatus Melainabacteria bacterium
GTCGTGGATAGGTACTCAACTTCAGGTAAGTCCATCATTGCTGGCTATCACTGGTTTAGCGATTGGGGTCGCGACACGATGATAAGCTTGCCAGGGCTTACGCTCTCGACTGGACGTGCTGAGGTTGCCAGAGAAATTCTTAAGACCTTCGGGCAGTACTTAAGTCAGGGTATGCTGCCCAACACTTTTCCAGATTCTGGTATGACACCGCTATACAACACTGCCGATGCTACATTTTGGTGGGCTTGGGCTCTGCTTAAGTACTTCAAAGCAACGCAAGATAAGGAGTTTGTGTCCACACAACTTCCTTTACTTGACAGTGTTGTCACATGGCATGAGAAGGGTACTCGCTACGGGCTGCATGTAGATCCTGAAGATGGCCTTGTTACTGGTGGAGAAGCCGGGGTTCAGCTTACCTGGATGGACGCCAAGGTGGGCGACTATGTGGTAACGTCTCGCCAGGGAAAAGCTGTGGAGATAAATGCTCTTTGGTTTAATTTCTTGAAGATCCTCGAATACTTGTATGCCACTGTTGGTGGTGATAACTCCAAGTACACAATCTTGGCTAACAAAGTAAGTAGCGGCTTCTTGGCGTTCTGGAATCCTGAGACGAGCTGTCTTGTTGACGTTCTCCACCAAGACGGCACAAGGGACACCAGCGTGAGGCCCAATCAGCTAATAGCGCTCAGCCTGCCATTTGATATCTTACCGACTGACAAAGCACGGTCTGTGTTGGCTGTTGTGGAACAAGAGTTGCTTACACCAATGGGACTTAGGACCTTGTCGCCTAAAGATCCTGTCTACAAAGGTCGCTATGGTGAATGGAAACCTGTTGCTAGTCAATACGACAGAGACATTACCTATCATCAAGGTACAGTGTGGCCTTGGCTTTTAGGCCCATGGGTGGATGCCCGAATTAAGATTTGGGGTGCCACCAAGGAAAACTTTCAATATGTAGCTGAACATCTTCAGGGCATACGGCGACATATTGTTGGTGAGGCAGGCTTGGGTTATGTCTCGGAAATCTTTGACGGTGACGTACCCCATCATGCATGTGGCTCAATTGCCCAGGCATGGTCGTCGGCAGAACTTCTGCGTGTGCTAACTGACTATGGTCAACTCCAGAGCTTGATGTGATTAGCCGTTACTGAGAGTTGTCCAAGAATACATAATGTAGTGCGTTTAGGCGGTCAGAGCAGGAAGGACCCCCGCGGGCGTGGTCATAGCGCCCTGTACACCAGAGGGCAAAGGCAAGTGTCCCACCAAAAGAAAGTACTTGTTGTGTTGACGGTGTTTGCCGCAACCACACTGGCATTGTTTATGGGGCCGACAAAGATGATTGATCGGCTTCTAGGATTTTTGCGCGGCTCGACCAGCACATGGGAGCACAGGATGAGCCAGGCTCAATCCAGCAACCCGCTGAAGGATTTGGCGCAGGTTGCCATAGAGGTAGTGAAGCTGCTGCCTGACGGCAGCAAGATTGTGGCTGCTGATTTTGCACAGACATTTGGTGTTGATACATTGCAACTGTTACAGTGGCTGCAGGTAAGTGAAATTAGGAGATCTGGCAATCGAGTGACTGCTGAGCGTACTCACCAAAGCACGCAGAGCATCTACAATGTTCAGCTTATCCTTGATAAGACAGTTGCCTTTGATGTGGTGCAAGGGACAATGAGTGTTGAACTTAAGGACGTTGAGGGAGTGCAAGTCGACCCGGGCAAAGGTCTTGGGGTTCTTGATCTTAAGGAAGCTTCGGTGAGCAAGGACTCAAATGGCGTAAGCGTAATTGCTGTAAAGCTTGAGATTGCTAGTTTTCTGCCATACCTGCCCATTACAGTAAGGCTTGCGCCGGATGGGCAACTGTTGCCGGATTAGTAACTATTCTTAGTTGCCCAGACAAAGAGATTTAGGCACACAGAGCAGTAAGCATACTGGGCTCACGCATACACATACTGCAAACCTGCCGTCTGCTCACGCAGGTGATGCCCCTGCCCATAATGAGACGCTGCTGACCTCAGGACAAATTACAGTATTTGTCCTGAGAATTTTCTCAATTGAGATGCTATAAATCATAGTATCTCAATTATTGGCAACCTATGATTAACCTTCGATATATAAGCAGCTCTGCAGTGTCGCTGAGGTAACCAAGTGGGGTTGGGGTTGCAAACAAATTGCAATATATTCTGACAAGCAGGCTTTAAGATGACAAAATTGAGAATCTTTCGCAATTGCCCTAGTATCTCGTAAAGTTAGGTGGAAAGGATGAAGGACCCAATCAGAATAGCGATAAGCGGAATAAATGGGCGTCTAGGACGGTTTTGTGCTCGGACCATAATGAGCAATGATGAGTTCAAGCTTGTTGGGGCCTTTGGGCGACCTGGGGCTGACTATGTAGGTCAGGATGTAGGCTGTCTTGTAAATGGAGTAAATGCCGGTATAGTTATCAGCAACACATTTCAGGATGTTCTTCAGAGCAACCGTCCGCAAGTGGTGTTAGATTTTTCCCAGGCAGAGTCTGCCATAGAAACAGCTAGGCTAGCTTTAACAAGCGGGGTGCGGCCTGTAGTAGGCACTTCTGGACTGAAGGAGGAAGACATCAAGGCAATATCACACATTGCCTCCGAGCAAAGTCTAGGGGCGATGATTGTGCCTAATTTTTCCATTGGTGCTGTACTTATGGTTGAGTTTGCACGCCAGGCTGCGTCTTTCTTTTCACACTGCGAAATTGTTGAAATGCACCACACAAAAAAGCTTGATGCTCCGTCGGGGACAGCTATGTACACTGCCTCCAAGCTTGCGGCATTGGGACGGGAGTTCAATCGGTGCCGGGCTGGCATGCAGGAGCGTGAGCTGGTCAGTGGCTCACGTGGCAGCAAGATGGACTCCGGGGTTCGCGTACACTCATTGCGCTTGCCGGGGTTGATTGCTCATCAAGAGGTGATTTTTGCAGGAGAAGGTGAGCTCTTTAGCATACGCCATGAAACTATCAATCTAGAAAGCCTCATCCCTGGTATCAAGATGGCACTGAAGGCTGTCATTAAAATGCATCACCTAACCAGAGGACTGGAGAACTTGCTCCTGGCTAGTAGCCCGGCAACAGAAGTGCCATTAAAAGGGGAGCTTGTTAGTGTCTAGCGTGACGGTTAAAGTTAGTGAAAAGTCTCAGAGCTTAGAATACTCAAAACAATTGAAATGCTGGTGGCAAGGAGAAAAGTAGAAATGAACACATCTACACAGATTGGTGAAGGTGTAGAAACACTGTTGGCACGGATTACTAAGCACTTTAAGGAAAAGCTGGAGTTTACGATATCTCCAGTAACATTACGCAAAACATTAGCCTCAGGGGAGCCTTTACAGGTAATTGATTTACGCAGCAAAGAGTATTTTGTTCAAGGACATATTCCAGGAGCAGTTAACTGGGAGCTGAGCGAACTGGAAAACCATCTTGGTGAACTTAGCCAGGAAATACTTACCATTGTTTGTTGCTATGACTTAGTCTGCAACCTTGGTGCTAAGGCTGCTATTGTATTGGCAACAAATGGCTTTCCGGTAAAGGAGCTTGAAGGCGGTTATGAGGAGTGGGAGCAGCATTTAAGCTTTGATAAGCATAAGCCACCACAACGCTAACTCAAACAATATGTAGCCTGCATTAGAATTTCCTGTTGAAGATTAGCGTTGACCGAGTTGGAGAGTTGCGCAATTATACAGGTGTATTATGTGCCTTTGCCCATAATCAGGTATGTGACGCTTGCTTACAATAACGCTTGTCCGGTGCTATGTTAATAAAGAGATAGAGCGGGGGTTGACGGAAATGTCAAAGGCAAGCGAGCAAGGAACACAAAGAGCAAAAGATTATTGTGAGGCAGCGTCGCCTAAAGAAAGGACTGCTGAAGAAGTTGAGAGTGTTAGGGCTGGAGCTGTTCAGGCTTTGCATCAAGATTTGGTTGGCTTCCAAAAGCAAGGTGACAAGGGTAAGTTAAACGAGGAGTTACGAGCCTATACACAAGCATTGTCAGACAAGGGTGTCTTGCCTAAGATGGACGTGCCTGGCAGTAGCCAGCCCAAAAAGGTTGATGTTGTTGGTACTACAACAGACAAGGATGGAGTTGTAGTAGCCATGGGTAGGAAACCAGACGGCCGCGCTGAGCAGGTCCTTATTCTTGGCTCTGATGCCAAGTATTATGAGGCCTCTGCTGTAACAGGCCCGGATGGGAGCGTGATTGGTTACAAGCGAGGAAAGGCACTTAGCGAGCAAGAGGTTGCTAATATGTCCAAGGGCCTGCGAGCTGATGGACAACCCCTGGATAGATCGTCACAGGTTCCTACCCAGGCTCAAGATGGGACAAAAACTCTTGATAATGGTGCAAAGATTACACGTGAGGGTGGCAACGTAACGAAAGTTGAGACTCCAGGGACAAATGGTGCGCAGTTTGGGTACCGGTATGAAAACGGGCAGCTTCAGGAAGTCACAGTCAATGGACAACCACTCCTCAAAAAGACTGACCGGGGATGGGTTGATAAGGAAGGTCAACCAGCAGGCGAGCCTAAACTAGATCCTAATACAGGCGATCTTTCATATACTTTACCTTCTAATCCACCAAAAACTTTTGAATACACTGGCCGAGGTGGAGTCATTGTAACTAAAGGCGATCAGGTTACAAGTGTAGAAGATGGTAAAGGAAATGCTTGGGTTGCAGATGGAGACGGCAATGTAGCTCGCTGCAAAATAAATGGACAAGAGTGGGTAGGCTACACTCCACCACGGATAGAAGAAGATACTGTTGGACACAAAATCTGTGTTCTTACAGATGGGCAAGGACATGAGGTAAGAGTATTCATGACGCACCAAAGTGGGTCGTCGCAAAATGGTACGTTGTTTGTTTACCAAACACCAAATGGTGAGCCAACGAGATATTTCCCGGACGGTGTGCAGATGGCGGGTACCACGCCGCGTGGTTAGTACATTGAGTCAAATCCCCGCCCTTAAGGGCGGGGTGCTTACAAGGGATGAGACCCGGCCTTAAGGCAGGATCTTTCCAATTTGTTTGGGTAGGTTTAAGTCTTGCTGAATTGATCTGTCAAAGCTGGCACTAATGTCACTGTGACGCTGGACAGATCTCCCATTGACTGTGCAATTCTACAGTTAGGAATGCATACTAGGACGTTTGCCTTCACAGTGTTGACCGTTAGGATGTCATCATGCATGAGGGCTAAGCTATGAGCGACAGGACTGGCAGTTTAGAACATAACGGACAATCCGAACTAGGCAGTCATGAAACCAGAAGGCGACTATACGGTGCTACTTATGAGACACAGGAGGCTCCGCGCACCCAACCTAGGCGGAATCCTCAATATCTTGAATGTACTAGTCCCTATCAAACCAGTGATCGTAGCGAGAGACGCCGTGGTGAGTCACGTCCAGAGTCAAATCAACAAGAGTGGACAGTGGTGGTAAATTTATCAGCTACGCTAGAAAACAGCAACGGACTGGGAGCACAACATAAATTTGAAGCATTGAAACAATTAGCTGAACAATCCAAGGGTAAACCTGTAACCATGGTTGTACAGGCAATTGGACCTGGCGGTAGCAGTGATGGCACCGGTGGTGCGCAAATGTTGCAACGTTATGTTATTAAAGATGGACAAATCACAGAGCTACCCGGTCAACCATCAAGAGGCTATGGTCAGGATTTAACCTCGCTATTGCAGATGGCAACAACTAACTACCCCTCGGAAAAAATTGCCTTCATTAACCAGTCTCATGGACTGGGCAATGAGCGCTTACGTGGAGACGCTGGACCAATTAGTGTTCAAGACTTTACCAAAGCAATTAAAGAAGGACTTGCTGGCAGCGGACATAATAGGCTTGATCTTCTAGATTTGGATGCGTGTCTTATGGCTGAAAATGGGGTTCTTGATGAAGTAAAGGAGGTGGCCAACAATTTAGTAGCTTCTGCAGAAGAAGAGAATGGACGACCCAACCCATCTAACCATAATGAGCTTAGCGTTGACGGGCAAAATTTAAATGTATCTTTGTCGCAGTTGTTGAATAATCCGTCTATGGACGGCAACCAGTTTGCAGAGTCTATGATTCAAATGGCTAATGCAGGACACAACGGCGATGGCCAAACGATAGGAAATGGACTTTATGACAGCGGTACAAGTACACTAGTGCATTTTGATTTGACCAAATACAACAATTTTGAAACTTCACTCAACAACTTTGCTGGTGCCCTCATTGAAGGTGCTAACAACCCCACCAGCAAGGAAGCACTGAGAGAAATTGTTGGACAGGTTCCTAGGTTTGGCGCTAGAAAGTCAGGTTTGCTTAGCGACGGCATGGAAAGACGTGACTTGCAAAGCTTTGTCCAGCAAGTATTAAGTGCTGTGGAGAATGGCGAGCTTGGCGACCCAGATGGAAAAATCAAGAAATCAGCCGAAAATCTTCTCACGTCGTTCAATAACCTAGTCGGGTCTTATCATGGTGAGGCTAATTCAATGCACTATGAACAAATGGGTGGGTTAAGTATTTTTCTGCCTAGCCAAATCTTTTGTGACAGTCGTTCATCTAGCAGGGCGCTTACCTCCATTTCTGAGTTGGCTCAATTGACCCAAAGGCAGAATCCTCTTGTGGAATTTACCCCTGAGCTTGGAGACGCAATGGCCAATGGTTTGACACCTTATTTAGAGCAAATAAAGAAGGAAACTCCAGCCAATCTACAGCAAGAGCTGGTGCCATTAGAACAAGCCATGAACCAGTTAAGAAAAGCTGCTACCCAAGAGGAGTTGCAAGTTGCCCGTTTAGCACTCCGTCAAGCAGCGGCTGACCTGGCTGGCTCACAGCTCAATGAATTTTTGGCCAAGCAGCTTGAAGAGACTGTGCGTTCCAACCATAGGCAAACCTACAACTCTGAAATTGCTTTAGAAGAAGATACACAGTGGGATGAATTGCTTAAGGCATTAGGGCTTACTGTGCAATGAACAAACACTAGTTCTGTGGAAAAAGACGATAATCGTTCTCATCTTTTCCTGGCCTGATTAGTACTAAACGGCCTTCCTCACGTCGAGGGCGGCCGGCTCGATTGAGCTCCATGTACATGTTGGCGACAATATCTTCTGACACAGTACGCTCACGACCACGATTACGTTCAAGACAAGTCTCAAGAGGCACATCAAGGAGCCAAAGCTGAATGTCAGTGTAGCCGCAATTGGCTGCACGGTCTAAAATTGGTTTACGCTGCTTTGGATTTAAGTTGGTGTTATCAATGACAATGTCCAGTCCCTTGGCCAAAGCTTCTTCCAGTTCTTTAAAAAAAAGGCTAAACACCTTTTGTGGTTCTCCTTGCTCGGCAGCGTCACCATAAAGGGCTTGTCGAATAGTATCGGCATTCAAGCAGTGAAAGCCGCGAGAGGTAAGCTTCTTGGCTAGAGTGCTCTTTCCTGATCCAGGGATTCCAACAAGTAAAATGAGTTGCTTCAAGTCTGTGCCCCCAAAGCAGTATTTTACGACAAATCCTTACGTTGGGGCACGTGCTTGGTCTGTCTCTCTTCACGAACCCACAGGATAGAAAAGACTACCAGAACTAAAGTTGAAAACAAAAAAGCTATTACTATCAAGTCTCGCCAATGTTCCTGGTTTTCCGTGCGCAATGTAATTTTTGGATCAAGCCAAGGATTAGCATATAGTGTCACTGCAGCAGCATTAAAGTAGACTCCAGAAAACAAATGTCCTAGCCTAGACCAAAGGCCAAGTCTAGTCCATGACCAGATTACTTGAATGATGTAACCTAAACCAACAACAAAAATAGCTAGTCCATAATGCTGCAGACGTGCCATTGGGATGTAAAGCTGAATAGGAGTGGCCATCATAGCGATGGCTACAAGCGTACAAGCAGAAACAACAGGAGATACGTTTGGGGTGCTGCAGGTAGCTCTCAAAATCCTTTTCAAGAAGGCCATGGTGCGTTGCATATGACAAGGCCTATTGTGTGGAAGCACACAAGGCAGCTTCATGCTCTTCTTTTAACTGATCTACCAGAGCCTGCCGTTTATTGTAAAGTTGCTTTAGAGCTCTTGGAGAATGGTTTGCTAGAGCATAAGCAGCAATGACAGGTAAACCGATGGTCGAATCAAGATAGCAAACTACAGTGTTAGGCAAAGCTTTAGGGTCGACTTTACCCCAGGACACAGCCTCAGATGGCGTCGCGCCAGACAAGCCACCAGTGTCTGGTCGTGCATCAGTAACTTGGAGGAAGTAATCGTGCCCTGCTTCGTTGATGCCCAGGACTTCTTGAATCTGAGGCTCTGTCTGGAGCAGGAAGTTTTTAGGTGAGCCGCCGCCCAATATGAAAACTGCACTCTTGCCACCACTTCGCTTAGCATTCAGGACAATAGCTGCGGTTTCGTTAACGTCTGCTGAGACATCTACAAGCGGGCCCTTGCCGTACAAAGACAAAGCAGCTACATTCATGCCAATGGAGCTGTCACCAGGGCTTGAGGTGTAGACAGGCACTCCACACCGGTAAGCTGTGGCTAAGAGCGTTGAGTGCTTAAGCCCAAGCTTTTTCTCGCGCTCATCAAGATATTTGCCACACAAATAATGTAGCTCGGCGGTGGTCATGGATTTAGCAAACTCCGGTCCAGAAAGAATCTCCCGGAAAAACTTATCTGTTGAGAGCAATACATCATAGTCAAAGACAATGTCATAAATCCGGATGACTTGCTCATTTCTAAGGATGGTGTCATCCCATAGATGGCTTCCCCGGCGCAGGGTGCAGCCAAGGCCAAAATGTGTGTCATGGTAGAGGTTAGCTCCTGTGCTTACAATCCAGTCAACAAAACCGGCCTCTATTAGAGGAATCATGGCTGAACGAGCTATTCCAGCAGGAGTTAAGGCGCCTGTTAAACTAAGACCAATGGTGACGTCATCCATTAACATCTTATGTGTGAAGAGTTGACACGCTTCGCGCAGCCGTCCGGCATTGTATGCTAGGAAGGTTGTGTCAATCAGCTCAGTGAGACTGGTGTTCTTTGTTATGGCTGGTGGGTTGATAACAGTACCAGAGAGAAACTTTGATCCCTTAACCATCTTGTGCTCCTCTTCAAAATGCGTGACTGCCATTAGTGAGTTTGCTGGTAGAACCCCTCAGGCAGATAAGCTGTGTTTATCTGCTTAGGTGTTTTAAGCGTGACTCAGTAAGTTCATTATCCTTGTACACTGTCTTGCCATTGTAAATGGTCATGAGGTTCTTACCAGTTAAAAGTCGACCATCAAATGGTGAGTTGTGGCTCTTTGAATAACCATTGCTTGTCTTGTATAGCCAGCGATGCTGAGGATTGAGGACTACAAGGTTAGCGGGAAAACTTGTTCTGACAGATGGGTAGGGCAGACCAAGAATAGATGCTGGCTGAGTAGTTAAAAGAGCAATGAAGGCCAATTTGGACATCTCGCCACTTAAGACAAGCTTTTCTAGCGTTACTGAAAAAGCAGTTTCTAGCCCAATTATGCCAAATGGTGAATCATCAAAAGTCTGTGATTTGTCGAGCGCTGTGTGAGGAGCATGATCAGTGGCAATGGCAGACACTGTTCCATCTTTTAGTCCAGCAATGAGGGCCATCTGATCTTCGGTGGTACGCAAGGGAGGATTCATCTTGTAGTGGGTGTCATAGTCCTTAATATCGTCAACTGTTAAGGCTAAATGGTGTGGCGTTACTTCTGCTGTTACAGGTACACCAGCAGCTTTAGCTGCTCGTATAAGCTCAACGGATGCCTTGCAGGAGATATGAGCAAAATGAAGACGACAAGCAGTCTGACGTACTACTTCTATCTCGCGGGCTACACAAGCAGTTTCAGCAGCGTGAGGGAGTCCAGGTAGTCCTAAGATTGTTGCAATTTTTCCTTCATGAATTGCTCCAC
>JACQVM010000212.1 GCA_016209785.1 Candidatus Melainabacteria bacterium
AAGCAAGCTGAGGATAAGAGATCAGGAGGTGTGACAGAACGCATAAGCACAGAGCCTCCCGTTTATCTTTGGAAACGTCTTGAACAAGTGCTGTCAGCACAAAAGACAAAACACAAGCAGTAAATGTGCAGACGTTGCAAATGATGACCAAATCATGCCTTTCTGTGGACACGCATTTGGTAGCCACAGAAGATGGTTCTCTGTCCTATTTTGATGCAAATATAGGAGAGCTTTGCCACAACAGGGCTGGTGCTTACACTGAAGCACTCAAGAACTACATTGAGCCATCAGAAGCATTCAAGACACTTCAGAGCAAAAAGACACTGACAGTCTTGGATGCTTGTTTTGGACTAGGCTACAACACGTGGGTTTTACTGGAAAGTGTTCTAGAGAACATGCCACAAGGATGCCAAATAAAGGTGGTTGCTATAGAAAACAACCCTGCAATGATCCTTCTTTCGCCAATGATACTCCAAGATCCAAGGCTACAACAAACTGCCCAACTGCTGCTACCAGTTTTTGACAGCCAACAATCCTGTTTGCTCGTCAAACCAATTAAGATAAGTCTGAAAAATGAAACAACAGTCCAACTAGACTTAATCCAAAGCGATCTCCGAGACACAGTACCTCGGCTTGCGGAACCATGTGATCTTATACTTCACGACCCATTTTCCACCAATAAAATGCCTGAGCTGTGGACCGTAAATCTGTTTCAACAGTACTATCGCCTTCTTGAACAATATCAAGGGAAATTGCTTACCTATAGCGCAGCCTCTGCTGTACGTGGTGGCCTTCTAGAAGCTGGGTTTACCGTCTGGAGAACTGCAGCAGTTGGTGGCAAATCGGGCGGAACGCTAGCTAGCTACCATCACTATACGTCTACACACCCTGCTATCTACCCCCTCACGCAAGACGAGCTAGCCAGGATGAGGACCAAATCAGGTATTCCTTACCGTGATCAAAATTTTTCTCTATCTAAAAAAGAAATCTTGATTAAGCGTAAGGCAGAACAAGACCTGCAAAAGCATTAAAAGTACACGCCCGCCCCAAAGCTATCACCTGACGCGCTCAAAACAACAAACTTACGCTAAATGACGCCAGCTCGCAGCAGATCTTTCAAAGCAATAACGCCAATTGGACGGTGCTCACCATCAACAATAAGCAAGTCAGAAATGGAATGTGTTTCCATCAACCTTAGCGCTTCCACCGCCAGGCAACGCGACGAAATGGTCTTAGGATTGGCACTCATTATTTCGGAAGCTACCCTTACAAATACACCAGGTCCCCATCTTACCAGGGCTCGTCTCAGGTCACCATCAGTAATAATGCCACCAAGAAGACCCTCACCATCAACAACAGACGTAAAGCCAAGACGCTTGCACTCAATTTCTGCCAACACACCAGCGTAGTCAGCCTCTATCCCAACCTTTGGCACCTCAACACCTGAGCGCATAACATCACCAACAGTAAGAAGCTGACGGCCAAGAGTGCCCCCAGGGTGCGACCGCGCAAAGTCTTCAGCCTTAAAATTCTTTCTTGTCATAAGGGCCACAGCTAATGCATCACCCATGGCCAGTGCAGCAGTTGTAGATGATGTCGGCGCCAGGTTTAGTGGGCAGGCCTCACGTAACACAGCAACATCCAAAACAACGTCACTAAAGCGACCCAGCGTAGAAAGCTTGTTACCAGTAAGCGCAATGATTGGACACCCCAATCTCTTAATTGGATCTAATGCCAACTTCATTTCCTGCGTTTCACCAGAGCCTGATATGGCAACAACCACATCCTTAGCTTCAAGCATGCCAAAATCACCATGCCTAAGCTCAGCCGGATGAACAAAAAAAGCAGGCGTCCCAGTTGAGGCAAACGTAGAGGCAATCTTGCTAGCAATATGACCGGACTTGCCCATACCCGTCACAACTACCTTCCCAGTACACTTAAGCAAAAGTCCAATTGCAACCTCAAACTCATGACCAAGTCTATCTCGCACACCTAAGATTGCTGCAGATTCAAGCTCCAAGACCTGCCTTGCCTGACTCATGCTCGCAGCACAACTATCAGTTTCCTTGTCCCCGGTAATGACTGGATGACAAGAGCCATTCTCAGCTAATGACTCTTCTGGCACGCAATATTTAACAGGGTTGCCAAGATGTTCCATAATAACGGTTTGCCCTTATCGCTTGGATCTCGGTGCATTCTACTGGCGTCTTGCCTGTTATGCTTGAGATAACTTTAGGGCAGGCTTGTCAGGATGCTTGTAAACCCTGAAGATTGGGCACCCATGGGATCATCACACATGCTTAAGATTTAACCGTACTGCAACAACTTCCCAAGCAAAATGTTTTCTCCTGGTGACAAGCTCGAAAACGGGCACTACACAATTATCAAAGAACTAGGTCAAGGTGGCATGGGTGTCGTATACCACTGCCATGATGAGCTTTTACAACGTGATGTAGCAATCAAAATGCTCTTGCCTGAGCTAATGTCCAATCAAGACACCGTAGAGACATTCCATCAAGAAGCACGTCTAGCAGCCCAATTGGAGCATCCCAACATTGTCACCATATATGACATTGGTCAAGAAAAGTACCGAGATAAAGTACAACACTACATGGCCATGGAGTATCTACCTGGAGGTAATTTAGCTGGACGCATTGCCCAGCAAGAATTATCCATTGAACACAAGCTTAACTGGATGAAGCAACTAGCTGGTGGTTTAAGCTTTGCCCATAAACGTGGTGTAGTGCACCGGGACATCAAGGCTGAGAATATATTTCTCACCGAAGAAGGGGACTTAAAAATAGGTGACTTTGGACTAGCCCGTCTGGCTGCTGGACGGGTACGGACCAGGACGCTTGCTGGTATGGGCACGCCAGCATACATGTCACCTGAGCTTTGCCGTGGGGACCCACAAGATCATCGCTCAGACATTTACTCTATGGGTGTTCTTTTTTTTGAAGTAGCTACCGGTGAGTTACCATACAGGGCTAAAGGCATGATTGAGATGGCCATGAAACACTCCGGTGCCCCCATTCCATCATCACGCAAGCTTAATGCGCTTGTACCGGAAATACTAGACAAGCTCATTCAAAAAATGATGGCTAAAACTCCAGAAGAACGCTACCAGTCCATGAGCGAGGTTGTGACTGTCATTGATGAACTTATTTTTGAGCAGCGCCTGGAAAGATTAGGCTTAAGTCGCACAGCCCGTGTTAATGCAAAAGGTCTCCATACTAGAGCCGACTCAGGCTTTTTCCCAAAAAGTGCCAATCAGCCGACCAATACTGTGAGTGAGGCACCTTCTCATAGTCAAGCACCGGTTGAAGCTAAGTCCTCGGTCACCACAGAATCAACAAACGTTTCCACAACCTCTTCAGTAAGCCCACCTCCAACCATAAAGCCAGATGGCATAAAGACTCAGCCTTTAAAGCAACCCACCAGCAACATTCAAACTGCAACAGAAAAGATCTCACCCACAAAGAGCACCCAAGCACCACTAAAGCCACTTTTTAAACCTGCTCTTGAGCTTGTCTGGACTTTCAATACTTGTGGCCCTATTGGTTGGAAATCAATGCCTGTTGTCCACAAGGATGGCACTATGGTTTTTGTTGGCTCCGCAGATGGACAGCTCTATGCCATAGAAACCTCTTTAGGTCATAAACTTTGGAGCTTTGCCACCAAGGGACCTATACTTACAAGCGCAGTTTTGTTGTCTGATCAAGTAATTGTCGCCAGCACGGATGGAGCTGTATATGCACTTTTGGCAAAAAATGGGCTCTTACAATGGAAACATCAAGGGTCTGCCCTTTGCATAACAACACCTGCCATTCATCAGGACAGCGTTGTTCTGTCCACAATGGACGGACGCCTAGGAGCACTTACGCTACAAGAAGGATTCTTAAAATGGCAATACGAGGCTGGCAGCCCTGTTGTTTCTATGTCCCAACATTACGGGGACCTCGTCTACTGTGGGACTAAAAGCGGCGAGCTTCATGCTGTTTCGGTAAACTCTGGTCACCGCCAATGGAAAACAACACTATCTGGCTCGTGTATAGCTGGACCAGTAGCCTCGGCAGATGCTGTCTACATTGGCAGTCAATCAGGCACCTTTTATGCGCTTGAGGCCAGCTCAGGCAAACTCATCTGGCAGTACGAAACTAGCAAACCCATCGTATCAGGAGGTGTCATTGCCTTTACTTCAGTTGTTTTCTGCAGCCAGGACAAATGGCTATACTGCTGCGACAAATACGACGGGCACCTCATGTGGAAAGCACCAGTGCGTGGAAGAGTAGCAGCTAATCTAATATCTTCGGGTGGATCAATATATGCTGTAACCATTGAAGGGTGGGTACAATCTTTCTCACACAAACAAGGTAGCCTCCGCTGGCAGCTCCAATCCGGCAAGCGCTTGGAGTCATCACCCCTGGTGACCCCTAAAATGCTGATTTTAGGAACCGTTGAAGGAGAAGTGCTAGCCTACTTGCTCTCTAATGACTAATCTTGTCGAGCACAATTGCAACAAATATAGCTATGCTCACATAACCATTGACGCTGAAGAAGGCTTCGTTGACCCTTAAGAGATCTTGATGCCCTACCAGGCTATGTTCCCATATAAGCATGAATGCTACTACCACAACTCCAAGCCAGAAAAACCAACCGACTCCAAGAACAAAACCTAGAATGCAAAGGCCCATGACCGTAAGTGCATGCAAGGCAGCCGAAATTCCCAACGAGGTAGCTACACCAAATCGTGCTGGAAGACTATAAAGATTGTGAGATTGATCAAAGTCTACATCCTGGCATGCATAAATTATGTCAAAACCTGCCACCCAGGTACTCACACAAAAGGCAAGCAGCCATGGAGCCAACCCCAGCACTTGCCCGCTGGAAGCTATCCAGCCACCCAGCGCTGCACCACCAAGGGCAATACCTAAAACAAAGTGGCAAGCCCAAGTAAATCGTTTGGTATATGAGTAAAAACTCAACCAGGCAACTGCAACAGGGGACAAATACAAACACAATCGTGGCAAATTGCTTGCAGCGTAAACCATAAGGGCAAAAGCTGAGACAACAAACACCAGTGCCTGCGTCTTTGTAATTCGTCCGGCTGGAATTGCCCTTTTACTGGTTCGCGGGTTGTCCTTATCAATTTCAGCATCAATTAAACGGTTCAGGGTCATAGCTGCCGCGCGAGCCCCTGCAAAAGCTAAAACGGTCCACACCACAACGGTAACACCAGGCAACTTAGGCACTGCTAGCACCATCCCTGACAAGGCAAACGGCAACGCAAAGACAGTGTGCTCAATCTTGACCATCTCTAACCATTCCTGAAGCACACGCCACAACCTTATAGGCATCTCAGACAACCTTTGCCTGGCGAATGACTTACCATGCCTATCTAAGGCTGTCGAGTCTTGCATCTTCAGAAAGCTCATAAGCAAAGATTGTACTTGATTCTTTGCTTCCCAACTGGCATGATTATTCTCACCTTCTTTGGTAAGCAAAGTTGGGCTCACCTTCTACCCAATAAAGGATTGTTAGAAGTTATGACAACAAACGAGCTCCTTAAAAGCATCAATCAAAATAGCCAGCACTCTCATGTAGGCTCAGGAAAGACCATCAACTTACAGGGTGTGGCAGCATTTGTAGGACTTGTGGAAGTGGTAGCCCAAGAGCTTGGCACCACAGCCGGGCGTATAGAAGGCTTACTGCCAACTGGGCCTACCAGCTTTGAAGAGCTGGCAGGAGAAATTGTGCTTAATGGGCAAGGATTTCAGCGCTCCCTAACCCTGCTTGCAAAACCAGGTTCACCACTTCAGCTTCGTTTCCGCTCATCCTGGCGAGACGGGCACAAGAACGGCTCTGATGGCGCCACCGGCGGTGGTATCGAGGCTCAGTTTATTTTGGATGCAACCGTAGAACAAATCCTCCCGCAGGGCCGTGCTCTAGCACGTTACGTTGAAGATACAGTTAAGGTGCTCGACAGCATGGTAACGCTAGGACAATCAAGCAAGCTAAGCGCCATGTCCGTATCATCTGCCGAGATAGAGGCCTTCGAGCTTAATGAGGCTGATAAATTGGTTGCCAACAACCCAAGAGAAGTAGGATCGTTTGATCCATAGCTTTACCGCCATACATCAGGACGTGGTGGCGGGTTTCGGTAGCGGATTGACTGCAAAAGAC
>JACQVM010000213.1 GCA_016209785.1 Candidatus Melainabacteria bacterium
AGCAAAACAAGAGGGCAATACTGTCTTATCTTAATGAGCAACTTGCAACAGAGATTTCTACCATGCTTGTCCGTCTTGAGCAAGAAAGGAAAGCTGTGTTTGTGGAATAATCTCCACTTGGAAACTTAAAAATTGCATGGTATTATCGATTGCTGTGCTGCTGGACAGTGTGTGACCATAGATTGCTGAGGAGAATGCTGAAGGTTAAGTAAGTAATGCAAAAGCTTGCGTTGGTGGGACTGGGTGCTTCTGGACTTTTTGCTCTAAAGGAATTGGCCGGAGTACATGTCGAGGTACATGTATTTGATGTTGGTCCGCTCTACAGCAAACGTTATCCTTGCCCTATTGATCAGGGTAAACTAGAGGTTTGCCCGCCGAAAGCATGTAGTTATTGTGCTCCTGGGCAATCCGCAGGAAGCTGGAATGATTTTAAGGTAATTCTTTCGGCATCACCAATTATTGGTGGACGGCTTTACGAGCTCATTGGGGAAGAAGAATTGCAGCGTCATCTTGATAAGGTCAGAGCTGCAATTCTAGAACACGCACCTGTTGAAATTCCTGTTGTTAAGCCAAATGGAGAGGATTTAGAGTGGATAAAAAAAAGAGCCACTCTTGCTGGAATGACATACTATTATCAGGAGCTTCTGCACTGCGGATCAGACAATGCACCTGCAATTAACAGCAGCATTTTAAATGAAATTGCTAGCGTTGGTTCCAATATTGTCTTTCATTGGGATACGCAGGTCGTTTCAGTAGTGCGTCGAGCCGAGAAATTTGTAGTGTCTTACGATCGTTATCGCAAAGGTGGAGAGCCATGCGAGGAATTGTTTGACATTGTCATAATGTCCGTTGGCCGTGGAGGGGCCCACTGGCTTACACAGCAGGAATTTTATAAGGACCTTGAGATTCATCCAGGGCAAGTTGACATTGGCGTTAGGGTTGAGACAAGTTGTTATTTTACCGAAGAGATTGACAAAAGGTTCTACGAACCAAAGCTGTACTATCGGAGCAGACATGCCAATGACATTGTGCGGAATTTTTGCTCAAATCCGCGAGGCTTCGTGACCCCTGAGAATCACCGGGATTATGTGTTGGTGAATGGACACTCCAAGATGTTTGAAAAATCTGAAAACAACAACTTTGCAGTTCTGGTCTCCAAGACCTTTACTCGCCCCTTTAAAGATCCACAGCTTTATTCACAAACTATTGCCAAAGTTGTGAACATGCTAGCTGGTGGAGGGCCGCTTATTCAACGACTCGGGGATCTTAGAGCAGGCAGAAGAACAAAGTCTTTAGTAAACAACTTAGTTCAGCCAACTCTTGAAGCTGAATGTGGTGATATTTCACTTGCTTATCCTCACCGTATTCTGGAAGGCATTCTTGAGTATGTTGACGCGCTAGATAAGATTTGTCCTGGAGTTTCAGGTGATGCTACATTACTTTATGCACCTGAATGTAAGAGCTATCCTGACTCAATCGTGGTCAACAAAAACATGGAAACTAACATACCCAATTTATACATAATTGGTGACTGCAGCAGTTGGACTAGAGGTGTAGGTCAAGCAGCTACCAGTGGTATGTTGGCAGGAGAGGGTGTACGCCAAAGCATAGAGCAGGCGTCCACAGTGTTAGCTTAGGACACCAAATCTACAAATTCTATTTTAACTGGTTCTTTCAAAACGCCCTTTCCGTAAGCCATCTGGAATAATTTAACCAGTGCTTGGCGCCCAGTAGAACCATAGTCCACTGTAAGGTCATTGACATACATGGACACAAACTTGTCTGCCAGATCCTGGTTCATGTCACGTGCAAATTGCATGGCATAAGCTAATGCTTCTTGCCTATGGCTAAGCGCGTAAGCAATTGACTCTTGCAACAGTTTGGTGAGCTTGTGCATTAACTCGGCACCAAGATCCTTGCGAATTACGTTCCCACCCAGCGGCAAGGGTAATCCTGTCTGCTGAAACCACCACTCACCCAAGTCTAGTACTTTAGTTAAGCCCATTTGGTTATAGGTTAACTGTCCTTCGTGGATGATAAGTCCTGCGTCTACTTCGTGCGATACAACTGCCTTGGCAATGTAATCAAATGGCATTTCAACTACATTTAGCCCAGGTTGGAAAAGTTGCAAAGTAAGATAGGCAGTGGTGAGCTTTCCAGGGATGGCAATTTTAGCGCTGCCTAGCTCAGCAATGTTAAGTGGTTTGCTGGATACTAACATTGGCCCGTACTTAAATCCCATGCTGGAACCACAGGGCATGAGGGCATAGCGTTGAGCTACTAAGGGGTAAGCTGCAAAAGAAATTGCTGAAACCTCGTACTTGCCTTCAATTGCTTTAAGATTTAGTGTCTGGATGTCTTTTAGCACCTGGTTGATCTTAAGACCGGCAGTGTTAAGCTTTTCTGCGGCTAGTCCATAAAACATAAAGGCATCATCTGAGTCTGGACTGTGTGCGATAGTTATTTCCTTAAGCTGAACGGCCATGGTTACCTCTTGCTGCGTTTAGGGTTTCATGATTGTCGCTAAGTTAAGACTTGGGTTCCTGAGCTTTACGTAATGTATGGCTGGGTTAGCAATTTCCTTGTTTGGGGTATGTTAAAGGGAGGTTGGAGGAGATGTTATGCCGCCACGCAATGAAGCTAGAGACCAACAAATAGAAGGTGAGGGTAAACAACTTAAAGAACAACCAGAGCTGCAAGGTGCTCGCCTAACTGATCAATCGCGTGAAGATCTAGCAAGAATCTTTGCAGGGCCATCTGCCGAGCAACAAAGGGAGTTGATGGCCCCTTTTAGAGGTAAGACTGGGGATGATGTCCAAATTTTTGCTAAGGACAGCCAAGGTAAGGAGTCAGTAGTAGCTGACGGCAATACCGCAGCCGCATTGGATGCTGCTACCAAGGCCTCCCGAGCTGGCATGGGTGCCAACGATATCTATTATGCTGTTAGGGGAAACATGACTCCTGACAATCCTGAAAGAGCTAGTGAAATTGCAGCCAGAGCTAGTTTTGCTGCAGGTGTAGATACCTCCCCGACAGGAGAAACAGAGCGAGATCCTCAAAAACAGGCTGCTGAAGCAGGACGTTTAGCTTCAGCATAGTACTGTCCACGCTTAAGCTAGTTGAGCCACAGCATTAATGGGCTGAATATAGTGACCACTCAAGAGGGTCTCTTGTACCGAAATTCAACGGTAGTGTTGGAGCTTCATAGATCTTCTTCAGGGTGTTTACATCGCGAGGTGTAATGTCTGCAAACTGGATTTTCATGACCCCTTTTTCTGATCGCTTTGCTCTAGCAAAAACTAGCTCTGTTGGCTGCATGAGATCATTATTGGAATCACTGTGTCCAAAGATGCCAAGCGCATGTCCAAGTTCATGCATAAATGCTCCAGATAATGTACGTTCAGGAATCTCGGGTGGGTAGAAAGTTGGTCGCAACATAAAGATTACTACCTGGAAAGTGCCAGATGTTATTGGCTGCAACCTTGTAATGCCAAGCTGGCGGGCAGGCAATTGATTTACCCAGCTTACTTCAATATTGGCAAATTGAGTACCAGAGGCAATATTGATAGGAATGTATTGGCCCCATTTTTTTATGCCTGACTCAAGGGTCATACTCCATGACTGAGGTGACTCTTGTGGCAGTCGAAGTCGTACAGGAAATTGGGTCCAACGCGCGACAGCTCCACCAGGATAACGCTGGATTTGACTGAAGTAATCTCCTGAGGCTGGGTTGTATGGTATTGAGCCAACCACCATTTTAAAATCGGCAGGTAATGTAGTACTGGATGTGGTGATACCAGTGGTAGAGGCAGTACCTTGTGGCTGTGTCATGGAGAATTGTTGCTGGTTTGCCTGGCTGCTGTTAGTCTCTATCAAAGGCATGTAAGCAGCATGTACAGATGGAACCGCTGGAGGAGATTGAGTGGACAAGTCAGCCATTGCCGATGGTGCATGAGTGACTAGTGCAGGCACTGCAGTAAATGCGCCTGGACCACCTAGCTTGGCTTCCACTCTTGCTAGTCGGCTGGTTAAGTCATCGGAGGTTTTCTTGCCAAGCACCTCGCTTTCAAGATGATCTACCCGATCTATAAGTTCATGCTCTGGATAAGTTGAGCCAAATGCTGCTTGCTCGAGCGCAATGACACGCTGCTCTTCATACGGCTGTGCAAATGTACCAGGAACTGTCGCGGTTGGTAGACCTGCTTGGCTGTTATATGCGGGAGCCTGCGTGACAAAGCCTGGTCCATAAGTTGTCGTGGGTACAACGCTTGGCTGAGTATAAACTGGTGTTTGCAGGGGCAGATGTTTGCCAAAGTCAGGGATTAGTTGCTCAGGTGGGAAGCCGGATGTTCCTAAACTTGGATAGGAC
>JACQVM010000204.1 GCA_016209785.1 Candidatus Melainabacteria bacterium
GATAAAGCCCGCTCCAAGTTTAAGCTAGTTATAGTAAGCAATAACAAAAAAGAAACTTATTTAGATACAGTTAGAGCACAAGTGGATATACCCACAATAGGTCGAGCAGCCAAGCCTCGACGCGGTGGATTACTGAGAGCACTAGATTTAATGGACCTAGATGCCTCACAAGTAGCCGTTGTAGGCGACCGGCCTCTAACCGATGTTTTAGGAGGCAAGCGTGCAGGAATGAAAACTGTTTTGGTCTGGCCATTAAAAACCATGAAAGAACCTGGCTGGATTACTTTCTTTAGAAAGGTAGAGCGCCTCATCATCCAAAGTTAGGCTAAGATATTGCCTGATGCAGATAAGTCATTTAGGGCTAAGTTTAAGGTATACAACATACATAAGTTGTACGGCTTGCCTTACGCTTATCTTCTTGATAGCCAATTTGGCGCAAGCTGACCCTAGTAATCAGTCAATCTCCTTGTCGTCGCCTACATCACCGACTGCCTCACCACAGGTAGTATCAACTCCAGTTTACCGTCCGACAAAAGCACACTTGCAAGAGGCTGCTCGTGCCAGCTATCCCAACACACATTATCAACGTGCCCTGTACTTGCGCCAAAAAGGCTTAATCAATCAGGCGCTTGTAGAATTCCTTAAGGCTACTCAAGAGAACCCTCGCCTTTTAGAGGCATTTTACGAGCAAGCATTAATATTTCGGGAACGCGGTTACCTAAAACTAGCAGAGTCAGCACTTGAGCAAGCCTTAGCAGTCAAACCAGACTATCAGAAAGCCAGGATACTGCTAGCCACTTTACGCTTGGAGCAAGGCAACATTGCCTCAGCGGTGGACGAATTAACACAGTCTTTAGGTGTGCCTAAACCAAGACTTCCTAAGACAACTCAAGCAGCCACCCTAGATAATAACATCAAGACTGCCGAGGCCCCTTTCCAGGAAACTTTCTTGCCTCCCTCGGTTATGCAGACTCCCCACAATCGCTTAGATCACGCCCCGGCATTAATGCCGGGGCGTATTGAGGGGCGAAATGATTTCCACAATCAGGCTGCTCATGAGATGCCTCCTGGGCACACACACGATAAGGCAAAAATGTCTTGGTTAGGGTGGTTGCGTCCGTTGAAGTTCTTCCGCAAAGAGCCATCGCCAACGAAGCAGGATGGCTCAAAAGTAGAAATCCCTTTAAAGCCTGTTGCTCTCCCTAAAGTTGAGCAAAAACGACAGCGATGGTTTATGTCCTTTCTTGGCTCAGTAAAAAGGAAATCAGCTAAGGACACTCAACCAATTGCCATGGTTGTACATACAAGATCCAACACTACCGATACGGGTAAACGTGTGCCTCACACTTTCTCTCAGCAACTAAGCTCAAAAGACCAAACACCAGAGATTCGCACTCCCATCTCAACACTTACGCTGTCAACTGGCACCACTGTCAAACCTGTGGGGCTAACTTACCAGGCAGAACCACCGAGTTTGGTACCACAACCACCAATAAAGCATTCGCTAAAAGAGCTACCAAAGCCAGGGACAACACCATCGGGCTTGCAAACATTTGTGGCTCCCGCTTTGCCAAGCTCCGAGACACGCCTTTTATCGGCAGCTCAGCCCCCCGTCCATAAACCTGCAGACCTAGCTGTCGCGCTCAGCAAACAAAGCTCAAGGACTCCACAGTCAGATCCTTGGGTAGACCGTCTGCGCTATCTAGCCGAAAATGGCACAGCTACCCTCAAGGAAGGTGAAGCATTTTTGTTTTCAGAGCAAACCGGCGACGCGGTACTTTTTCGTCCAGAAGCAGAACCTATAACAAGAAAGATTGCACCAGCTAAAGACCCCACTGAAGTGCTCAGCACGCGCCGACCTGATATAGCTTTTCCCCAGGAGCTCCAATACAATTTGTCACTTTTAGGTAAGTTACTTCCCAGACAAGCAACAGCAGCAGCCAAACCTATATCAAATAGCGGATTTACCCTCAATGAAATGTTGGAGACCAAGGAAAGTTTCTGGGGCTGGCTGAGGAGGCTGTTAAAAATTTAGCCAGTTGAGATGAGTCCGTTGTTGCCAATCACCATCTTCTCTAGCAACCACTGATTAAACTCTTTTGGCTGATCTTCCATGCAACAATGTCCAGCCCATTCAAAGATACGAAAAGTAGAGTTGGGCAGAGCTTTGTGCAGCTTTTCTACATAAAAGTAAGGAGCCACCACATCTAAACGACCCACTGACAGATGTACAGGACATTTAACTGACAGGTCACGGTCTAGCAGGTTTATGCGCGAGAAATTAGTCACAATTTGCCTGAGGCTATGTTGGTCAGTATCAACAAGTATTCGCTCTCGTCTGGGAAGGTTTTTATGTACAATTGTGCCCTTAATAGCCGCAACTGGCCATGTCATAAGAAAACTAAAGGCACAAGACACAACCTTTAACACCCGAGCCGGAACAGACACAGCCAGAATCTGCTGAAAAAGTTGAGGACTAGCTTCGGCCAGCAATAAAGAAATGATGGCACCCAGCGAGTGTCCTACCCAGATGGCAGGATAGCTAATGCCGTGATACTCCAAGGACTCAAGAACATCCTCAATGTGGACTGCAAGATTAGTCGGCTCGCCCGGCTCACTGCTGCTTCCATGCCCACGCAACTCAGGAACAAAACAACGATAACCAAGCTTGGTAATAAGCTCAACCTGTGGATGCCACAAACTAGCATTAGCACCAGTTCCATGAATGAGTATTACGTCCGACCGGAGCCGTGATCTGCTTTGCTGAAGTCCATATTTATAAACTTCCAATTGCACACGCAAGAACCTCCCAGCCCATCATGTAACACATAACCGCTGTCTTATGGGGATTAACCTAACAGTTTACAATCTGTTGGCATAGCACGTCCTTTAGCTTAGCCGGCTCTGGCTAACTAATGGCTCCAAGGCACATAGGCACCATTTGCCCAACCATGCCCACCACCGCCGGCACAAGTCTCGGGAATAAGTGTCGGGTCAAATGCTGGGTTGCAAGAGGCAATGATTACACGAGCAATATCGTAAACCGCATCAATATGATCCAGATTATGCACGGCAGGCAACGGAGGCTTGTTTGACTGACATTCAAGCGATTCTACAATGTGCACGATGTCATGCGGGGACCTTACTGGTTTTGCTAAATCTTGCGCAATCAACAGTTCTGCTGTGCCTACCTCCTGTGGCATTGCCTCACTAACAAGATCAATAGCCATTGGCAGCCGGCGTGCAACTGCTTCAAACGTTGTTAGTCCTCCAGCTTTAGTTACCATGAGGTCACACGCACTCATGAGATTCCACATAGAGTCATGAAATGGCAGCACCGCAGTAGGTACTGGCGGGGCCTTCAGCTCATGCCTCACTTGATGGAAAAGATGTTGATTTTGCCCACAAAGGAAAATAACTTGAACAGGACGCCTGGACTGGCTGAGAGCATGGTAAATCTTGACCATGTTCCCACCTCCGGCCACACCGGCATTAAGGCAAACAGTAAGGACATCTGGATTGAGCCCCAAAGGCTCAAGAAAGTCAGCCCTGCTTACCGTGGGTGGGCGCAAAAACTCCGGGTGTATAGGCATACCCATCAC
>JACQVM010000188.1 GCA_016209785.1 Candidatus Melainabacteria bacterium
GCCTTAGCCTTGGCAACCGTGGTGATAATCTCATCATGGCGCAAGAGTTCAGTAGCCAATGCTCTAAGCATTGCCTTCCTTGCATCATATGGCCTACCTAATTGATTGCCCGGTACACGGTGTCGCATGATGTGGTCCTACCTCTACTTGTCCTTAGGCGTATCAGCCAGCAACAAACCAAACTGCCTCAATCGCTCTATTACTTCATCTGCTGACTTTTTACCAAAGTTCTTGATATTCATCAGATCATCATAACTGAGCTTCAAGAGCTCGCCTAATGAGTTTATGTTAGCCCGCTTCAAACAATTGTAAGCACGCACTGACAGCTCCAGTTCCTCTATAGAAATTGATGTATGCTTGCCCTCTGCCTGAGCAGGTGCTGTGGTCACAGGAACCATAGGCTTGCCAGACAACTCTGCAATAGGCAAAAGATGTTCAACTAACTGTCTGGCTGCTTGGCTAACTGCCTCGGTAGCATCTATGGCACCATTTGACCAAATCTCGATGGTCAACTTATCGAAGTCGGTTGACTCACCAACCCGCGTGGGCTCAACATTGTAGCTTACTCGCCTAACCGGCATGAAGACTGCATCAATCGGCAAAACATCAATTGCTTGTTTATAGTGGCTATGCATATCAGCAGCGACATAACCACAACCCCGCTCAACCGTAATCTCAGCCCTTAAGCGCCCTCCTTCAGCCACTGTGGCAATTTGCCAGTCCGAATTAATTATGGTGACATCAGCCGGACAGTGAATATCGCGACCAGTTACGGGGCCCGGACGATCCACATCCAGATGCAAATACTGCTGATCGCTGCTGAACGACTTAACCACAAGTCCTTTGAGGTTCAGCATAACATCTATCACATCTTCCACCACCCCTGGCACCGTTGTAAATTCGTGCGTAACACCCTCAATTCTCACGGCAGTCACCGCTGAACCTTCCAACGACGACAGTAGAACCCGCCTTAAGGAATTACCCAGTGTAGTACCATAACCACGCTCAAGTGGCTCAATGACAAACTTGCCATAAATTGAGCCATCTGCGTGTGTCTTGTTTTCCAAGCATTTGATCTTGAGAGGTTCCATAATTTCTCCTGCAAGGGTTGGTGCAATGGTGGCGTGTCTAGTTGGTAGGTAACTCACAGTCTTGCCTAATTGGTCAGTGGGGTAAACGATCACGTAACAACCTATAAAGCCACGTCAAACGCGCTTAACGGGAATAGTACTCAACGATAAGTGCCTCTTTGACATTTTGGTCAAGATCTTCCCGGGCCGGTAGGTTGATAATGGAAGCCCTAAGGTTTTCTATGTCAGCATTAATCCACTTAGGAGCTCCAGTTGCTGGATTAAGCTCAATTAGCTCTTTAATAAACTTCTTGCTATGTTCCGAAATGGACACAACCTGCCCAGGTTTAAGTTGATATGACGCGATACTGCATCTCTTACCGTCAACTGTAAAGTGCCCATGGCGTACAAGCTGCCTGGCCTGAATCCTAGATGGCACCATACCAGAGCGATATGCTATGTTGTCAAGCCGTATCTCTAAAAGCTGCAACAATCTTAAGCCAGTTGGAACCCGTTTTTGCCGGTTAGCTTCTTCAAAATAACCAGCAAATTGCCGCTCGAACACCCCGTATGTACGTCGCAGCTTTTGTTTTTCCCTTAACTGAACAGCATATTCTGACTGTTTCTTACGATCTTGTCCATGCTGTCCTGTCCCATAACGGCGCCTATCAATGGCACACTTGGTAGTGTAGCAGCGGGAGCCTTTCAAGAAGAGCTTCTCACCTTCGTTGCGACAAAGCTTACAAACTGACTCCAAATATCTGGCCAAGGGCTCAACTCCTCTAAATTTGCCTACACACGTCGACGCTTTGGCGGCCGACAGCCATTGTGCGGAATGGGGGTAACATCCTTAATGAGACTAATTTCTAGTCCAGCAGCCTGCAAGGCTCTTATAGCTGTTTCTCTCCCAGAACCAGGACCCTTCACAAGAACCTCTACCTGGCGCATGCCCTGGTCCATGGAGCGTCTAGCTACCGCCTCCGCAGCTTGTTGTGCTGCAAATGGCGTCCCTTTCTTTGCGCCCTTAAAGCCAACAGTTCCAGCGGAAGCCCAAGCGATAACCTGTCCTTGGGGATCAGTCGCCGATACAATTGTGTTATTAAACGTTGATTGAATGTGCACAACGCCCTGCAGCACGTACCGACGTTCTTTTTTCTTTGTTCTTGATTTAGGAGATTTTGCCATATTGTCCCTACCGTAAGCCCAGTGAGCTTCTAGTTAGCCTTTTGATGGTGCTTGTTTTTTGCCTGCTACAGTCATACGTTTGCGACCACGCCTAGTTCTAGCATTTGTCTTTGTACGTTGTCCACGGGTTGGCAAACCCCTGCGGTGACGCTGCCCGCGATAACAATTGATTTCTATAAGTCGCTTAATGTTAAGTCCTTCAACCCGACGTAAATCTCCCTCAACCTGGCAACTCTTGTCAATCTCTTCCCGAATACGGTTTACCTCATCTTCTGTCAAATCCTGCACTCGTCTTTCATCCGGGATACCCACTTTCTGACAAATTCGTGAAGCGGAGGTCCTCCCAATTCCATGAATATAGGTAAGGGCAACAAGAGTCCTTTTGTTTCTCGGTAAGTCAACACCCGCTATTCGAGCCATCCACCCTCCATTGTTTTCATGCTCCGTTGCCTCTTGTGTGTAAGCCC
>JACQVM010000189.1 GCA_016209785.1 Candidatus Melainabacteria bacterium
GTATAGATACAGCCTTCAAACAATCTTCCCGCCCTGACAACGCCCAACGCTTTTCTAGATGGGGCTCAAGGCATTTTATCCTGTCTTGATGGTCTAACAAAGACAAGCCAGCTAACCTTATCGTGGCAGCTCGTTCGGGGGTAACTGAAAGAATCTATAAGCGTTGCTGGTTATTAGTCCTCTAGCAAAGGTAAAAAATAGCTCCCTTCGCCCAGCTTGATCATATGCCCCTGCCCAAAAGGCAAAGTATGGGTCGTAGTAGGTGCCAGTCGGCGGCATATAAAGAAAGGCTCCCGGGGCTAACGGCATGGCAGCATTGCTTTGTGGAAAATGATTCTTCTGTCGGAGAGACCCATCAGACTGCTGCCGGACTTCTCGCAACAATTGGTTTGCCTCATCAATTTTCTTGAGCATTTGCTGCTTCTGCTCAGGTGTCACGCTGTCCTGAAGGACTCCTCGAATCAAGGGGCTGAAAGACTCAACAAAAAGTATGTCTGCAAGGTAAAGCTTAAAATAGGGATTATCAGATTGCTGGACTTGCTCACGTAAGAGTTGTTCTTGCCAAACAAGTCCGTCATCAGCCATTCTAGAAAGCTTCCAAAAATAACTCATGACGTCGCCTTTAGGGTAGTTCACAGTAGCAAAACCATTTGTTTCACCACTGAATTGAGACATATAGCTTTCACTGACTCTTAACCGTGCCCGGTCCACGTCATAGGACTTGCCATCTATGTCTATTACTTTTAGCTTTGCAGGGAAGTGGTGTGGAGTTTGATCTCCGTTCTTGAAAAAGAAATAGTATCCTTTTTCGTCTCCCCAAACCAACAACTGGGCATTGGCTGGCTTGCCGGTAATGCGCAATGTTTTATAGTCATACCCACAAGCTAGCTTGCGATCAAAATCAGGTTCTCCGTACCGCAGCTCCAGTACACCGTTTTTAACAGGACTTTCCAATGGACGGTCAGGTATGGTCTTGGTCGGGCTGGTTTCAGGACTTCTCCAGCCTTGTAGCAGGTCAATGGTAGCTCTATTGCGCGGGGAGCCTGTTTCCTGCAACAAGCCCAACAAGTCTGTTGTTGCTCTTACGGGGAGTTTCTCTGGGACCGTCCAGTCAGAAAAAAAGCTGCTACTGTCGAGGCTGTTGCCTGCCCCGCTATTGCCTTGTTGTCTTTCTAATCCTCTTTCGCCGCCCATTTAAATAGAGCCTTCTAGCTATTGCTGTCTTAATATGCTCGCCAAAGCCTTGTGAGTCAATGTGAAATCCACGTAGTAAAACTAGGACTACATTTACAAGAAGTCTAAAGCTCCTTACAGGCTCTGATACCCGCATAGCTTACTTGCGTTCAGCTATTTCATCCGCAAGGCGCTTAATAAACGTGTCTAAGCTCATTGTGCCTAAATCACCTTGATGGCGGTGACGTACAGCTATTTCATTAAGCTCTACTTCCTTATCACCAACAACCAGCATATAAGGAATCTTTTGCACCTGAGCATCACGAATGCGATAGTTTATTGTCTCTGATCGATCATCGACCGAAACACGAATGTCCTTAACATGCAAGATATTATGAATCTTAAGGGCAAAGTCCCAATGTCTATCTGAGATAGGCAATATCACCACCTGAGTTGGTGCAAGCCAGGTAGGAAATGCGCCAGCATAATGTTCAATCAGCCCACCGCAAAAACGTTCCATGGAGCCTAAAACCGTTCGGTGAACCATAACTGTCTGATGCCGTTTGCCATCTTCAGCAATGTAACTTACATCAAAACGTTTGGGAAGATTTAAGTCAACTTGAATGGTTGGCCCTTGCCATGCCCGTCCAATTGCGTCAAATAACTTAATGTCAATCTTTGGTGCATAAAAAACACCACCACCCTCATCAATTTCATAGTTTAACTGCCGAGACTTCAAGGCAGCCTCAAGGGCACCGGTAGCTGCTTGCCACTGCTCCTCCGTCCCCAAATACTTCTCAGGGCGGGTAGCTAGATAAGCCTTATATGTATAGCCAAAGGTTTTCATCATAAGATCCATTAGATCTAGAATGCCATTTATTTCACCTTCTAATTGTTCCGGGGTGCAAAAAATATGTGAGTCGTCCTGAGTAAAGCCACGTACCCTAAGCATCCCATGGAGAACCCCAGAGCGTTCATATCGGTAAACTGTTCCTAGTTCGGCCATTCTTATGGGAAGATCTCGATAACTTCTCAACTTAGACTTATAGATCATGATGTGTCCAGGGCAATTCATGGGTTTAGCCCTGTAGGGCAGTCCATCAATGTCCATAGCAGAGTACATGTTCTCACCATAGTTTTCTAGGTGACCACTTATCTTATAGAGTTCTTCGTTAGCAATGTGCGGGGTATACACAAACTGATAGCCATGCTTGCGGTGCTCAGCTCGCCAGAAGTCCTCAATGATGGCACGGACGGTGGCAAGATTGGGATGCCAGAAAATTAGGCCAGGACCGACCTCGTCATGAACTGAGAACAAGTCTAGCTGCTTAGACAGTCTCCTGTGGTCACGCCTCTCTGCTTCCTCTAATCGTTTCAGATATTCATCAAGATCTGACTGTCTCCAGAAAGCAGTAGCATAAATACGCTGGAGTTGTTCTCGTTTCTCATCGCCACGCCAGTAAGATCCGGCAACCTTGAGCAACTTAAAAATCTTTATGTGACCAGTATTGGGCAAATGTGGTCCACGACAAAGATCATTCCAAACAACTTTACCGCTTTGGTCTTGCATAAGATAAAGGGTTGGTGATTCATCTTTGTGTTCTTCTAAAAGTTCTGCCTTAAACTTCTCGCCTTGCCTTACGAATTCCTTCATTTGCTTTTCCACATCAGGAATTTGATAGCGCACGATGTGCTGGTTATCCTTTATAATGCGCCTCATCTCTTCTTCAATCTTTGACAGATCTTCCGGCAACAGAGCGTGATCTGGAATTTCAAAGTCATAATAGAAGCCATCTTCAATAGTAGGACCAATAGCAATCTTTGCTTGAGGAAACAATTTTTGCACAGCCTCTGCCATCACATGGGCACTGGAGTGACGCAGAAGTTCCAATGATTCCGGGTTGTCTTTTGTAAGGATTCTTACACAGTCCCCATCGCACAGAGTGGTGTATAGATCACCAATCTCACCATTAATGACTGCTCCAACAGCACTGCGATACAAGCCTGGAGAAATGGCCTTGGCTAGGTCAGCACAAGTTGTGCCAGCATCAACGCTCCGCTTGCTACCATCAGGAAGAGTCACGGTTACCTGGGTTTCAATTATTGACATGGTTGGCTCCTTTTGCCCGGCATCCACAAACTGCCGCGCAAGGCAATTTTAACTCTCTCAAGCCACATTCTGCCTAGGATTGTGTTTCTTTTGCTTAACTAATTGCTGTTAGGCGCCGCACTAATGAAATCTCTCTTCAGCTCAGCAATAAAAGATAAAAGTAAGTGCTGCGTAGTATAAAAGCGTATGCCTACTGCATCCCAGCGATAAATTCCAGTGGCAGTATTGCCCGAGTCAAGCCATGCATGTACCTTAATTCCGCCCTCAACAGTTCGCTCAATTACTAATTCAAAAGCAGGCTCGTAAGGCTCAAAAATAATTGTCTCCTTAGTCCCTCCAGCCAGACAAGAAAGCATTTTTATCAGCAGGTCAATCTCATCAGTCGGGTAGCGACTTATTGGACACACAAGACTTACATTATCAGCACCGCTAAACCCAAGTTGCCAACTGCCACATTTGAGTGTAAGAGCAACAGCCTGCCAACATTGTTCCTCCTGGGTCTTTGGCATCACAAGAGACTCTAGGCGCGCAAGTTCTAGCGAGCTAATACATTCATTATCTTCAGAGCATAGTTTAGCCATCTTACTTGCCAACACAAAAGTTGGAAAACACCGCCTCAACAACTTCGTCGGTAATCATTTCACCAGATATTTCTGAAAGAGCGTCAATGGCTAATCTTAAATCAGTTGCAAAGCAATCTTGTGGATGAGCTAGCCTAAGTGTCTCTTCAGTGTGATCTAAAGCTTGAATAGCTCTCAAACAAAGTTCTGCTTGGCGTGCGTTAACCATAACTTGCATGTCTTGCTTAGGTTCATCCTCAAACACCCAGCTTTCAATCATGGGTGTTAAGCTTTCAATCCCAGTGCCCGTCTTAGCTGAAATACATAAGTTACCTACCAATTGACCATTTACCAGCAGTCCATCGGGCAGAATAGGTTGAGGACACAGGTCAACCTTGTTCCCCAGTAAGATATATGGCCTGGGGTAAACCATCTTCTGAATCTCTTCTTCAGGCGCTCCCCAACCTTCTATAAGATCCATAACAAACAAAACCATGTCAGCCTGATCTACAGCACGGCGTGTCCGCTCCATGCCCATGAGCTCTATCTGATCGACTGTCGAACGAATCCCTGCTGTGTCAATCAAGAATACCGGGATACCATTTATGTCTAATGGCTCCTCTAGGCAGTCTCGTGTAGTTCCTGGTACGTCTGTAACAATAGCACGGTCAAATTGAAGGAGCTGGTTAAGTAAGCTGGATTTGCCAGCGTTTGGTCTACCTACAATAGCCAACCGTAGCCCTTGTCGTAAAAAGTGACCTGTTCGAGCTGTCCTTAACAAGGTCTCAATGGACAAACGACATTGCCTAATAACATTGACGATTTCCTCATCAGCCACCTCGGCTACTTCCTCTGGAAAATCAATGCTGGCTACAATGGAGCTCAAAAGATTCACCAGTGTTGAGCGAACAGCAGCAATTTGTTTACCAAGTTGTCCGGACAGAGCTGTTAAAGCCACACGACCTTGGCGGCTGGTTTTTGCTTGAATCAAGTCTAGCACTGCCTCAGCCTGCGTTAGATCAATCCGTCCTGATAAGAAAGCTCGCTCAGTAAATTCACCTGCCCGTGCAAGCCTAGCACCCAACTTAATGGCTAAATAAAGGATTTCCTGGGCTATTACAGGGTTGCCATGACAGCTTATCTCTACGAGATCTTCACCAGTATATGTACGCGGTCCTTGATAAGGAACAAGCACAACTTCATCAACAAAAGTACCCAAGTCTGGATCCACTATGAAGCCATGGCGTGCCATGAGATTGACAAAGTCTGGACACGACCCATCTGGGCAGACAAACATACTCCTCGCAATTCCAAAAGAATCCCCACCAGACAATCGTATTACAGCAATGGCCCCTAACCCGACGGGGGTTGAA
>JACQVM010000190.1 GCA_016209785.1 Candidatus Melainabacteria bacterium
AAGTGGCTGGAGTCCTTAGTCTGCCGGATAGTCTCAACTAGAGCCTCGTCACTAAGGTCCACAACCCCTCTCCAACCTATGGTTCAGTTTCAATTGATAAAACGTTTGCCCTACCAAAAAGTTCAAACCTAGTTCAAAATTGTCCAATGCTAACAATCATCCTAAAATGGTTTCTCATTTTATCCTGGTTGCTGTTGCCTCTCACAGCACCTGCTTGCCTTCCTGCCCTGGGAAAGCCAAACTTACCCGATGCAGTATCCACGGTTGATCAAAGGACTAACCCTCCTTTAGCCCAAGAAACTTCTTCTGTTAATTTACCTAATTTCCATGTAGTCCACCCTTATCTTTTGCGTGGTGGTGAACCATCCGTTGCTGGACTACACAAACTAAAGGAGATGGGTGTAAATACCATTATTGACTTACGGTCCGACCAGAAGAAAGTCCAAACAGAAAAGTCTACAGTTAAGCAACTAGGAATGCGTTTCATTAATCTCCCTATGACAAGCAAAGCACCAACCACATCGGCTGTAAAAACTTTCCTGACTCTACTAACTCAAGCAAGCACAGCCTCAAGTCCTGTGTTTGTCCATTGTGCCCATGGGTCTGATCGAACAGGCTGCATGATTGGCATTTGGCGAGTTGCACACGATGGCTGGTCTTATGATGAAACATTTACTGAAATGCGAAAGTATTACTTCAACCCGAAGTTTTCGCAATTGTCTGAAACAGTAAAAAAAATGACCCCCCCCAGCAAGCTTAAGCCCTCTAGTTAAACTAGCTGCTAGTCAGCTATTGCAATGGAAAAAGTACCTTATCTTGTTTCAGCACTAGCACTAGGCGCACTGCACGCCTTAGAACCCGGACATGGTAAAACCATCATTGCCTCCTATATGATTGGCAACCGTGGCAATATATTGGATGCCATAAAGCTTGGCATAATCGTCACCATCACTCACACGGCAGGTGTATTTGCCCTTGGTTTAGCAATCTGCTTTTTGGCCTCTCACTTGGTCGGGGACACTATTGGAAAGTACCTGCAACTAGCAAGCTCAGTTATTATCGTGGTGGTTGGGCTATCCTTGGTTAGACGATTATTTTGGACTAGTAATCTCACAGACACTCATGAGCACCCTCTTCCATCAAAGACAATCAATAACGCAGTAGGAAGCAACGGACACCATGACATTTTCTGGCTTGGCGTCTCTGGCGGCATCATACCCTGCCATGGAGCTCTTGCTGTTTTACTGGCAACAATAGGAACAGGAGACACGGGACGCATTGCATGGGGATTGGCCATGTTAGGGTCTTTTAGTCTTGGGCTAGCGCTGGTTATCACCACTTTAGCCATTGCTGCTACACGACTCAAACAAGCTCTAGCACCGAAAATAGTGGCACACTCCTCAAAACTTGTGCCAGCACTAAGTGCTTGTCTCATTCTAGCAATAGGTACATTTATGACTATCCAGAATCTATTGAGACTCAACTAAGAACTAACTACTGTGCTGGCTTAACCAGCCGTTCAGTCTGTTTGCAAGGAGACCCCGCCCTTAAGGGCGGGGCTTTGACCAGGGGCAGGAACTTTTAGTGCATTAAGTTTTTCCTTAGCCAGGCTCGACCACGGGTAAAAGCGCAGAATCTCCTTGAGCGTCCTCAGCAGAGCTGGCGTATTGGAGGACATCTCTGCAAGCTTTACTTGATACCACAGCCCCTGCCAATTTGACGGGTCAAGGAAAAGTACCTTCTCGACATATTTCTGCATTTGAGAATACTGTTGAGCTCTATAAAGGTGAACAGCATAGTCCACATTTACTTGAGGGTCCTGAGGGGCAAGCACAAGCGCTAAATCCATCATATTCTTGGCCTCGCGGGCCTGCCCATTATCACTGTAAAGCAAGCTCCAATCTGCCAGAATATGCCCTTCAGACTCACGGTCAGCAGCCTGCCGAGCCATTGCCTGAGCCTTGCTAAAGTAATCATAAGCAGTCCTTGCTTGCTCAGTACGCTTCAGATCCCGTGCCATGACCCTATAAAGATTACCCAGGCGTCCCAGTACCCGCGCCTGCTCTTTTAAATCCTTAATAGCCTCAGATAACGCCGCAGCCTTCTTAAATGCCTCATGTGCGCCACGATAATCCCTGTGCACAACCAGTTTACTGTCACCAGCAGCAAGAAGTTGCCTTAGCTGTTGCTTGGACTCAACAGCTAAGTTAGCCTGAAGTACCAGGCGGCTTAGCCTGTAATCAAGCGTTAGTACAAAATTCTGCAAAAAGGGATTCCCCAATATACCAACGTCATTGGCCTCAAAGAAGCCCCCACGCTGGGCATCAGACTCCTGACCATATGGGTAGGTAAAACTTACTTTCTTGACCATCTCAGACCCAACAGCCACAGTATCAAGCGACACCATACTAAGTTTTACAGGCCGACCATCCAAGCCAGTCCCCTCAGTTACATACTGTGGTTGACCTTTAATGAATTTCTTTGCCCGCGAGTAAGGCAAGTGATTAAAAGCAGCACCCGTGTCTACAAGAAACACCTGCTCATCAACACCATTGAGCACAGCCTTGACCTTAGGGCCATCAACCTGACTAAAAGCTACTGCCCTAGCCCCTGGGGGCATTACATAGTCTAGAGCATCCTCTAAGATTACCTCAGGTTTTCCATAATCAATGGTAACAGCAAATTGGCTTAAGATATTTGTGCCAATAATTCCTGCCACGTGGCGCCCAAGTTGTCTTGATTGACCACTCAAACTGAGAATCAGAACAGGCACATCTGGAAGTACAAGACCCCCTATTTCCAGCTTATGAATCACTGATTTTTGAGTAGCAACAGCCTCAGAAGCTGCTGCAATGTTGACAAGCCCTAATTTGTCCAAATAATGCTCAGCAGCAGTACGTCTGTCCACAATGGTGTCACTAGCACCTGTGTCAAAAAGAAAATCCAGTGGCTCGCCACCATTTACTCGCACCTTAACCACAATGACACCATGGGTATACTCAGCAGGGAAAGTCAATGGCTTAGCTAAGCGATGAGGAGAAGCTTGTCCGGGACGACTAAAAATCTTGTCTGCAAGAACAACATCAAACCTGATGTCATCTATAACAAATTCCTGGACAGCTTGACCATTTAAATACTCAATCTGCCTAAAAGGCACCATAGTGCCACCATAGGGACGGTACTCGGAGAAATCCGTGGAACATTCCACAATCTTGTTTTTTTCTACCGTCCTTCTCTTGTAAGTAAGCCCCACAACAAGATAGTTCTTTTCATCAACAAAGATTGTACTGGAACCTTCATCGGTTCTAGTCAACTCAAGAGCAAGCACAGGTATCTGTCTATAACTGGTACGTCCAATAAGTGACAACTCATAGCCTGGCTCACGCCAGTGACTAAGAACAGATGGTTGATGGTCGTTATCGTGAGCTAACAGTTTACTTTCCTCTTGCGACAACTCCACCACCTGTCCATCCATACGCTTCCAACCCAAGACACCATCATAGGCACTGACAACACGAGCAGTCCCTACAGCGGTTGGTGCCTCGAGCTGGTCCTTTGAGGACAAATCAATGCGAAGTTTATTTCCTTTCCTTGACTTTCGGCAGAACACTCTCGCTTCTGCACCCATACCAGCAGTAATAGTTGTTTGTCTGCCTTCTACAACTACATTTGTCTCCTGGCGGGCCAAAGCATCCCGCCCGCCATAAGCTAAAAAAATCTTGTTCATGAGCTGCTCAAGACTGAGCCATTCCTTATCTTTGTCCACCAGTGCTACATCGCCGACTAATTGCCTGGAGGCAACCACACCATTGGCGTTAGGCAGACTAACCAAGTCCTCAAGGTAACCACTAGTGCTTGACGCTTCAGTTAACCGAGCATGTGCAACCTGGCTTAAGCTCGCCACAAGAGCACAACAGCTTATGATAAGGATTCTACTTGCATTGCGCACAATCAAGATGCAGCCTACATTGGCTAAACCTGCTGAAAGGACTGAGCCTGCCTGGCGACAAAGGGTGATTTCATACACTCACCCACTTTAGGCAACTGAAGTTCAGGTAAACTTTGTACAACCTGGTGTATCTTCAAGCACTGGCTAATTAAGTCTTTCACCTGATTAAGCGGAACTTGATTAGCAGCATCACTGAGTGCAACATCCGGGTTAGGATGAACCTCCATAAATAATCCAGAGCAACCTGACGCTATTGCTGCTTTGGCCAGCGTGGGCACATACTGTCTTTGACCACTCGATGACGTGCCAGCACCGCCTGGAAGCTGCACACTATGCGTTGCATCAAATACAACTGGGCATCCCATCTCTTGAATGATAGGAATAGATCGATAGTCCACCACCAGGTTATTATAACCAAATGTAGTGCCACGCTCGGTGACAAATACATTCTCATTGCCTGAACTTGTTACCTTGCGCACACTATTTAAAATCTCTTGCGGCGCCACGAATTGTCCCTTCTTCACGTTCACAGCCCTTCCTGTACGGGCAGCAGCTACAATTAGATCTGTTTGTCTGCATAAAAAAGCAGGGATTTGCAGCACATCCAGCACAGCAGCGGCAGACTGACACTCGTGAGCACCATGCACATCGCTTAAAAGCATAAGACCCAGCTTGCGCTTAATTTCAGACAGCATCTCCAAACCTTTCGTAAGTCCAGGACCACGAAAGGAATCTATCGAAGTACGGTTGGCTTTGTCATACGAAGACTTAAACACGCAAGCAAAACCAAGCTCGTGCGCCATGTCTTTAAGAGCTGACGCTGTATTGTGCAGGAGTTCCCAGGACTCAATTACACAAGGACCGGCAATCACCACGAGCGGTTTGCCAGGGCCAATCTCTATTGAACCTATCCGGACTACCAATCTTGTTCTCCATAGAAGCTATATTTTATAAAATGGTGAGCATTAGATATGCTCTTCAACAAACATCTGATAATAAACCATAAACT
>JACQVM010000015.1 GCA_016209785.1 Candidatus Melainabacteria bacterium
ACAGTGTATCTATGAGCATCAAAGGTGGACGTTTGGTATTTGCCCGCTGAAACTCAATAGCTTATCCTGAAGCACTTTGTTTAATGCTCGTGCTTGCTTATTTGATCACTTTAGCTATAATTCTTAGCGACGCCACCACAGACGGGGGCCTCAATAGTAACTTTCCCGGGCAACTAGGGGGATATAATTTATGCCTGAACCTAAGCGAAAGCTTTCCGAAAAGGTGGCCTCAGATCTTGAGCTGGAAGGCTTTGAAAACATTTTTGATAATAGCGTTAATGGGTCCAGCAACGATGCTGCTTATCTAAAAGACGCCACCGTAGTCGGTGATGCTGTTGGGGCAGATCCAACTGAGAAACTTCTTGGGCGTTTTGGTGAGCTTATGACGGTTCTTGTGGATCAAAGGGTGGAAACAGCAAAAATTGCTAACCAGTTGATTGAAAATCAACGTCAGCTTATTGCAACCCAGCAAATCCTTATTCGCTTAATGGAACGCTCTCTTGAATTGACGCGACACATTACCGGGCTTGAGCAGAAATTGCCTGCTGTTTTTGAGCTACCTAAAGTTGTAGAAAACTTGCGCGTGCGAGTAGCTCAACTTGAAGGGGTGGAGGTCGTTTAGGTATTTGTTTGCCTACGTGAGCATTAAAAAAGTGTGGGAATTCCCACTGAAAACCAGCTTGCACATTTACACTTAAGTACACTTCAATGAATACAAACAATTAGTTGTCATTAGCCTTTGGGGTGACTAAGTATGAGTGATGTGATTGTTGACGCGGGTGGACATGATCATGGTGGGCATTTTGCCCATGGTGGTGATGGAGCCGGCCTTGCTCAAATGCTGGGAGTAAATGATCATCATCACGCTCACCAAGGAATTCTCGGACATTTGTTTAGCCAAGAGGGGGGCCATGATCATGGCATACATGGCTCACACAGCGGACATCATCACCATCACACCGGGGAGCTGTCAGCAACACCGCAAGGATCGGTTAGTTGGTCCAGTGCCATCCGCAGTATGAAGCTTTCTGATGCCTTGCAAGGCATCAACATTACTCCAAATATGTTGTTCTTGTTCTTGTTTTTTGGCTTTGCTGTCTGGCTTTATGTTGTCTACTGGGTGCGCCATAACGAGCCCTTAGCTAACCAAGTTCTTGGTACTGCAACAGCGCGATCGCCAGGTACACATGTTGATCGCCAGATAGTCAATAGGGTAAGAAATGCTTTCCCGGTTCGAACAGGTCCAACAACCGGCATGATTTACGTTCCTAACAGCTCTGCCGATTCAACATTTAGCTATCCCACCAATGCTCAGCCAATGAGCACATCAGCAAACCCAACAGTGGTATCTGGAACTGTCCAGGCCCCTGTGCACCAACAGGCAGTCGTATCTGGAGGTATGGCTCCTGCGTTGAGTGCTTACCATGTTTCAGTCCAGACGCCAGATGGTCTTAAGCTCAAAACGGTGGTAAACAGGTAAGTTTAGCTAAGGTCAAATTGTCTTGCAGCCAGCTCTTGGATACCATTGAGCTCGGATGTGCTTAAAGGAAGGATGTCTGACGCCACAAGATCTTCCTCAGCTTGTTCTGGTGACTTCATGCCTGATAGGGCAACGCAAACAGCAGGGTTTGCTAAGACATATCTTAAGGCAAGCTGACAAAGTGTTCCGGGTCTGTCTGTAAAAAAAACCTTGAGTGCCTGGGCAGCTCGTACCCGGGCTCGGATGTATTCTCGCGGCCAGTTGTGCCTGATGTCACCAACCTCAAAAAAAGCATCCTCGCTGTACTTTCCACTAAGAAAGCCGTTGGCTAAGGGCTCCCGAGCTATGATTGCACAGCCAACCTCTAAGGCTTTAGCAAAGAGTTGTTGGCAGCGCTTTGGATTGAAAATGTTATAGGCAACCTGCAGGCAGTCTGGTTGCCCAATAGTAATGGCTGTCAAGCCTTCGGTGGGGGCAAATATGGAAACACCCCATGCTCGAATCTTACCTGCACGCTTAAACTCTCGCAAAACTTGGTATGTTTCGGGGTGTTCAATCAGCCTTACAGGCGGGTTGTGTAGTTGATAGACATCTATGTAGTCTGTTTGTAATCTCTTAAGGCTTGCCTCTAGTGCGAAGGCAAGATAATCAGGGGAAAAATTTTGGTCACCAGGACTCTTGTAAAAATCTGCGCCTGCCTTAGTTGCTATGATGACCTTGTCCCGCAGTCCCCTTAAGCCCTTAGCTAGCAGCTCTTCGCTGTGTCCAAAGCCATAAACATCGGCAGTATCAAAGAAGTTACAGCCTAAATCGAGGGCTTTACGTATGGCAGCAAGGGATGTTCTGTCATCGGTGGTTCCATAACTCATGCCATGGTTATTGCCTCCAATGGCCCAGGCTCCGAAGCCAATCTCGGAAACTTGTAGCCCGGTGTTGCCAAACTCACGATAATTCATAGCAATATTGTGAACAATATTAAGCTTTAGAGGGCTCCGCAGCACATCGGGTTTTGCTGGTCACACTTTCATTACACTTGCCTGCGGAAACATATAGGTGAGTGTATTACAATAGCCGCTTGATTATACGTTTAAGTTTCTGGGGACCCTCTTTAGTACATGGATGTATACGATATTACAATCATCGGTGGTGGACCGACGGGGCTTTTTGGGAGCTTTTATGCCGGGCTGCGTGGTCTTAAGACAAAGGTCATTGATGTGCTAGGTGAGCTGGGTGGGCAGCTTACTGCTCTTTACCCAGAAAAGTATGTATACGATGTTGCTGGACACCCTAAAATTTTAGCCAAGGATCTAGCCAAAAACCTGGCTGTTCAAGCTCAGTTATTTAAGCCTGCTATTTGCCTGGGTGAAAAGGTCATTAATGTAGAGCGTCTTGAAGACTCTACACTGAGGCTTATTACTGATGGAGGCGAGGAGCACCACACTAAGGCAGTACTGTTGGCACTAGGGGCGGGGGCATGTGTTCCCAAGAAGCTGGATATTGACTATAACCATGGGCTTGAAGGGGAGTGCTTGTATTATGCAGTTAAGAACAAAGAAAAGTTTCGAGACAAAAGGGTCTTGATTATTGGTGGTGGAGATTCAGCGGTAGATTGGGCCAACGAGTTCTCACACCTTGCCAAGCATGTAACCCTTGTTCACCGACGTGACCAGTTCCGTGCGGTGCAGACATCTGTGGATGAAATGCATGCTCAAGGGGTAGACGTTAAAACCTATCATGAGCTGAAAACCATTCTCGGTGCCGATAAGATAGAAGGTGCAGTCATCTTTGATAACCGCACTGGCAAAGAAGAAACCATAGGCCTTGATTCCATCCTGATTTGCTTAGGCTTTGTAATTAACCTGGATTTCTTAAAGACCTGGGGATTAGACATGCAAGCCAACGCTATTACAGTCAATGAAAAGATGGAGACTAATCTGACAGGAATATATGCTGCTGGTGATATTGCAGCTCATGCTGCCAAGCTAAAGCTGATTGCAACGGGCGCAGCAGAAGCAGCCACTGCAGTAAACTTTGCAGTAACTTACATCAATCCGCAGGCCAAGGCATTTCCAGGTCACAGTTCAAACTTGAATTTA
>JACQVM010000191.1 GCA_016209785.1 Candidatus Melainabacteria bacterium
CTGTAAGGCCCAGTCACCAAGCCCTCAAGCTGTCGCCATGTACAACCTTGCTTTGAAGGCCTACAAGGAAGGAAGCATTGACAGTGCGGTTATTTTTTTCAAGAGGGCTACCGAACTTGATCCCAACTTAGCTGACGCGCAGTACAACCTAGGCATGATCTATCAAACACAAAAGCGATACAGAGAAGCCCTTCCACGTTACCAAGAAGTTTTACGCATTAAACCCACCGACCCTGATGCCCACTTCCAACTAGGTGTTATCTACCAGGAAACCAGTCACCCAATCGAGGCCAGACAACACTTCCTTAGCATAGCCCCTAGCAGTCCTCGTTTCCCAGATGCCCAGAGCCGCTTGTCCTCAATGGTAAACCAGCCCGCCACCAGTCAAATACCAACAGCCGTAAGCGATACTTCTCCCGGCAGCCCAATGGCAACTAGCATGCCAGCTCAAGGGCCCTCACTTACCTCTAGTAGCACGAGATCTTACACCAGTGAGTATTGCCCACCAACCAATCCAGCTAATATCCCGGCTATAGGCATTAGTCAGCAAGCTTATCCCCAAGGGCAAAGCACACAAACTGCTCAATATGCCAATCAGTCAATTCAGCCACCAAGTACATCTCAGACACCCGGGCTCTACACATCAACTCAACAACCAGCTGCTTCAGCAACTAACCAACAACCAGCCACACCAACTCCAGTACCCGTGCTTGCCAACACAACATTAAGGGTAATAGGAACTGGTTTTGGTGCTCCTACCGGTTTAGCCTTTGACCGTCTGGGCAACCTTTACGTGGCCAATTACAGAACTAACACAGTAGACAGAATCAGCTCAGACGGCACCAGAGCCCAGTTTACCAGCGGTGCCAACTTAAAAGGTCCAGTGGGGCTAGTGGTAGACGATAGTGGCAACGTTTACGTCGCCAATTATTTAGGGGGCAGCATAGCACGGATAAGTCCTGCTGGCGTTTCTACTATCATTGCTACCGGCTTCAGGCAACCTTATTACCTGACGCTGGATAAAGAGGGCAATCTTTATGTAAGCCAGCAAGAGGACAACTCTATTGTCAGAATTGTGCTGCCTCGCCCAAGTGGAACCAGGACTCAATAAACCGCGTCACAAAATGATCCACCACTGCTAGTTGTAGCCTTAGATCGTCCCATTGCCTTTATGGCCAAGAAAGAGCTTTTTGCCAATCCTGCATTGGCAGCCCTACTGAAATTAAGTTGTGCTTTCCCTGTTAACAGAGCTCACGTTGAACCGTCGGCCGACGAGCGTGTATACGTCCGGAGCCAGTAAGTTCCGGCTGCTAGGAACGACGCAGCCGGAACGGATCTTGATGATCTGAAGGCAACGGAGGACTTAATATAGTTGCCAGGCGGTTACGATTATTGACTATAAGGTAAAATCAACACCCAAAGCTTTTCTCGGACATTGTTAACAAGCCAACAGTGCCAGGGACATTGAGTGACGGAGGTAGTACATGAAATCAGGAACACAAGGTAACACCACAAGTAGTGGCTCATCTGGTGGAGTCATGGCAACAGCTAAAGGTATGCTTATCTTGATTCTGTTAATTGTACTAGCAGGTGCTGGCGGGTATTTTTTTGGCACCTATCAAAAGTTTGCACCCGTGCAAGGCGTACCACCAGGAACAGTAGGGGCTATCAGTGATTCTAGTAGTCTGGGAGGACAGACACCACTTACCATGTCCACACCGGGAAGACTGAAAAATCAGTACTGGATACAATCTAAAGGCGATCAACATGTTGGGTATTCTATTGCAGTGTTTGTCAATGGAAAGTTGGTCGACAAATTCTTTACACCCAATAAGACCGTTGATATCAGCAATATGGTCAAGCCAGGGGAAAATCAGGTAACGTTTCAGTCTAAGCTCCTGCCTGCCGGAATGCGTGAACATAGCGGGAATAGCGCCTATAGCTTATCCTTGGATTTCGTATCAGCCAAAACAATTCGTCCAAACTATACTCAATCAGATGTTCTTCTTAGTTACAAACGCACAGCAGCAGACTTTGAAGATTATAACGATGAGATGAGCTTTGTCACTTTGGAGTAGCCTATGTGGAAGCCGTCAACCATATTTGTTAGTGTACTCCTGGTCCTAGATAGCTTCTTTGTAGCTTACGCTGTTGGGCTTAATTCAAGACATGTGTTAGTGGTTGATCCTGCACTTGCACCGAAGACCCCTATGCTTACATCAGAGCCAAGTCAAGGTCCTGCATCTGAGACTACAGTAGCAACAGTGTCTGCCCCTGGCACTGCGGGCACCACGCATGACGCTACCACCCAGTTTACTGATTTGACAGTTGCTGATACACGTCTTCAGTCCAGCTTACAAAATGCTGCTCAATCAGGCATTCTTGATCCAACCCAAGATCAAAAATTTCGTCCTAACGACCCTGTGACCCGTGGTGATTTTACACGCTGGATGGTACGCGTTCGGCAGGTTAAGCCCATAAACCCCAAAGAGCCTACTTACTCCGACGTTCCTGCTAACAATCCCTATTACCAAGACATTGAAGGGGCCACCAAGGCATTGATGGTACAAGGCTATACAGTCAAAGACAAACCACAAAAAGAGTTTAAGCTAGATCAATTCATTACCAGACAAGAGTTTGCCGTCTTATATGGAACTTTTTCAGGGAAACGAGGACGTGCAGAAAAACTCTCCCAGGAAGACATAGAAAAGTATCTACGTTACAATCCAGCCACTAGCACTTTTGGAGGGCTTACCTACAAAGACTGCGGCGATGTAGACGAC